>CANHGF010000122.1 GCA_947460065.1 Comamonadaceae bacterium | reverse complement strand
CTGCACATCCAGCGACAGCTCAGGGTTTTGAAACACCAGCACACCGATGGTGTCACCGGCCGCCAGCCGGTAGTCGGCCCCTGCGGCTGCCGGCCCGGCTTGCGCCCACACTGCACCGGCCCATCCCAGCAGCGCCGGCCAGAGCAAGCCTCGGACAAGCATCCTAAAAATTCGTTCAAACGCAAGCTGCATGGCGAGTCTCCTGCTAGGGCTGGTTAAAAATTGACTTGTGCCGAGAGGGCAAGAATGCGGGCGCGAAAATCTGCACCGGCGATGTTGGAGCGGCGCTGGTCACGCTGCACACTGGCAATCAGGTTCAAGGCGCGCAGCGGCTGCCATTGCAACTCGAGCGAGCTGATGCTCAGCCGGTCTTGTCGGCCCGAGGCCAGCGTGCCAGGCAGCGCACCCTTGTATTGCCGCTCGCCCTGCTTCAGGCGCAAGCGCAGCCAAGTCTTAGCGCCGGCCTGCCACTGCGGCGCTACATAAAGGCGATAGCCTTCGTAGTAACTCGCATCGAGGGTTTGGTAAGTCGCCAGTTCACGCAGGAGACCGGCGTTCACCGAAGTCTTGCCGGTGACTTGCCACTGCGCGCCCAGGCGGCCTAGCCAGCCGGAAAAATCACGGCCGGGCTCCTGTGCATGCTCGCGCGCGAGGTGACCGAACTGCCCCTGCATGCGCAGCGCGCCAGTAGCCACCCAACTGCCGTCGAATACATGCTCACGCTCGGTAAAGTCGCCGCTGGCGGACTGGGCGGCGGCGCCGGCATAACTGCCATGACCCTGGCGCAGCCGATAGGCCACACTGCTGTCCGAGGGCAGCACATAGCGCAGCCCCAACTCGCCACCGCGCACCGAGCTGTCGGGCTCCTGACCGCGGGGGTCGGTGTTGTCTTGCCGGCGATCGTACACACCGACCAGGGCCCGCCAGGAGGGATTGAGCCGGTACTGCGCCTGCGCCAGTTGGGTGGTCTCGGTGCGGCGGATCAGACCTTGGCCCGTGGCATCGCCCAGTCGGTCGACCCACTGCCTGCGCTCGCTGCCCAGGCGCCCACTCCACAGCGGACCCCAGGCCCAGTGCCAGGCTGCGAGGTAATTCAAGGCATTGAAATTGAGCCCAGAGCTACGGTCGTAGCGGTAGGCGTCCAGGTCAGCGCTCAACTCGACGCGCTGCAGGCTGTACGTCTGGTCAAAGCGCACACCGGCGTTAGCCACCCAGATATGGTCGGCCAATGCGCCCTGGCTGCTTCTGAGCACGTTGTCGTCGTGCTGCCACTGGCCGCCAGCATGCCAGCGCAGCGGCTGGGCCGGGTCGGGCGGAACGGTTAGCGCATCGCTCCAGGGTGTGATTTGCGCCTGCGCCGTGCCGGCGGTGGCCAGCCCTGCCAGCAACAGGGCGTAAACCAAGGTTTTGATGGGGTGGGTTTGCATGGCGAGGGTCAGCGTCCTTCGTTGAGGTGGTGGGTGGTGCGGACTCAGTAAGCCCGGGCGTCCTTGAACACCAGTGCCACGGTGCGGGCGATGATGCGCAGATCGAGCAGCAGCGACCAATGGCGCAGGTAGTCCAGGTCCAAGTCGATGCGTGCCTGCATCTTGTCCAGGGTGTTGGTCTCGCCGCGTTGGCCGTTGACCTGGGCCCAGCCGGTGATGCCAGGCTTGACCTTGTGCCGCACCATATAGCCCTTGATCAGCTTGCGATACAGCTCGTTGTGGGCCACTGCGTGCGGACGTGGGCCAACGACGCTCATGCGACCTTGCAGCACATTGACGAACTGCGGCAACTCGTCGAGCGAGCTGCGGCGCAGGAAGGCGCCCAGGCGGGTGACGCGCTGATCGCCCAAGCTAGCCTGAGCGATGTGCTCGCCGTCTTCGGTGACCGTCATCGAGCGAAACTTGTAGACCCGAATCTCCTGACCATCCAGACCATAGCGGCGCTGGCTGAAGATCACCGGCCCGGGCGAGTCCAGCCGTACCAACACCGCGATGATCAGCAGCAGTGGCGCGATCATCAGTAGGATCAGGCTGGCCAGCAACACATCGCTTGCGCGTTTGAGCCAACCTGTCCAGCCGCGAAAGGGCGTGTCGCACACCGAGATCACCGTCACGCCGCAGACCCGGTCGCTGCGCGCCTGGATCAGGTCAGTGATGAACATGTCAGGCACAAAGTAAATCGAGGCGGTGGTGTCCTTGAGCGCGTCGAGCACCTGCAAGATGCGTGGGCTCGATGACATCGGCAGGGACAGATAAATGAGCTGCACCCGGTGGTGCCGCACAAAGTCGGGCAGTTCGGTCAGCGTGCCGACCAGGGGCTGGTGCACACCGTCGCGGCCGGCTCGTCGGTCGTCAAACACGCCCAGCAGTCCGATGCCCTCATAAGGCGAGTCAGTGATGAGCCGGGTCAGCATCTCGCCCTGGGCATTGCTGCCCACCACCACTGCCGGCCGCGGCGGACCTTGCAGCCGCGACAGGCCAGGCGCACTCAGTCGCAGCAGGAGATGAGCCGTCCACTGGGTGCTGGGCGCCAGCCACAGCCAATGCAGCAGCAGGCGCTGGTCGAAGACCGCGATATAGCCGGTGGCCAGACCGACGGCCGCCAGCAAGCCCGCCTGCCAGACCCAGCGCAGCAGCAGCCGCAATGCCAGCCTGGACAAGGCCGCAGGGCGCGGGCCGCTGCCCGGATAGGCCAGCAAAAAAGCCAGCAAGCCCAGCACCACAATGGGCGGACGAATCTGCCCTTCCCAGAACCAGGCCAGCACCGCCAAGCTCAGCACCAGCATCAGCGGATCGAGCGCAGCCTCCAGAGCAGCCAGCACCGGGCCGCGGCCAGACCGACTCAGCCTGCCGCCCGGGTGCGGCGACCAAGCGGCTGGCGATGGCAGCGGGGCCGACTCAGCCATGGGCAGCTCCCAGCCCGGCCGTCGGACGGGCGCTCAGGTCGATGAGTGGCGCGACAAGGCTGTCAAAACACGGGTACATGGCGAGAAGCAATGGATGACTTGGCACGACTCCATTGTTCGGTCGACCCTCTCGCTGGCCTGTAGGACGAGACCGGCTGTGATCGACAGGCCAGGGCTACGCAGCGCTGCCATCTGCTCGATTCAGATGCCTCGAACCGCGCAGGAGCATGGGCTAAAATCGCCACCGTCAGGAGAGTGTCTTCCCCGCCGAAGACCGCCGAAGGCGCAGGCCACCCCAGCGGTGCGCTGAACGCTCAGGCACCCAGGACTGACAAGCGTTGTGCCCGAAAAGCACGACGATCCCGTCTGGAGAGAGGCCCGCCTGCGAGCAGGCCCACCGAAGGAGCAAACCCGCATCACCGGGTGAATCTCTCAGGTAAAGAGGACAGAGGGGCCAGCCCATGATGCGTCATGGTCCTCGCCCTGCCCTGGAGTCCTTGTTGTCCTACGTCCCTTCAAGCTCAGCGCCCAATCTCAAAGCGACTGCATTGCATGCGCTGCATCAAGAACTCGGCGGCCGCCTGGTGCCCTATGCCGGCTATGAACTGCCGGTGCAGTACCCGGCGGGCCTCATGGCCGAGCACCGCCACACGCGCGAATCGGCCAGCCTCTTTGACGTCTCGCACATGGGGCAACTCTTCATTTCTGGCGCAGGCGCCAGCCTGGCCCTGGAAAGCCTGATGCCGGTGGACGTGCTGGACCTGGCCGTGGGCCGGCAGCGCTATGGCATGCTGCTGACCGACGAGGGCGGCATCATCGACGACCTGATGTTTTTGCGCCTGAGCGCGCCTGCCGACGGCGACCGCCTCTTCATGGTGGTCAACGGCGCCTGCAAAGTGGGCGATATCGCGCACATGCAAGCCCGCATGGGCGCGCGCTGCCACATCGAGCCCCAGAGCGAGCGCGCCCTGCTGGCGCTGCAAGGCCCCAAGGCTGTCGACGCGCTGGCGCGGCTGGCCCCCGGTGCAGACAAGCTGGTGTTCATGACCGGCGGCGAGTTCCAGGTGGCAGGCTTGACCTGCATCGTCACCCGCAGCGGCTACACCGGCGAAGACGGTTATGAAATTTCGGTCTCGAATCAAGATGCCGAGGCCCTGGCCAGAGCCCTGCTGGCCCAGCCCGAGGTCCAAGCCGCCGGCCTGGGCGCACGCAACTCGCTGCGCCTGGAGGCAGGTCTGTGCCTCTATGGCAACGACATGGACACCAGCGCCACGCCGGTTGAGGCCAGCCTGGCTTGGGCCATCCAGAAAGTGCGTCGTGTGGGCGGCGCGCGCGCAGGGGGCTTTCCCGGTGCCGATCGCGTGCTGGCGCAATTGGCCGACCCCGCCGCCTTGCCGCGCAAGCGCGTGGGCCTGGTGGCCCTAGAGCGCGTTCCCGTGCGCGAACACACCGAACTGCAAAATGTCAGCGGCCAGCGCGTGGGCGAGGTCACCAGCGGTCTGCTAGCCCCCAGCCTGGACCAGGCCGTGGCCATGGCCTATGTGCCGCCCGCCTTCTCAGCCGTGGGCACCAAGCTCCGAGCCATGGTGCGCGGCAAGGCCGTGCCCATGGAAGTGGTGCCTATGCCCTTTTTCGCACCGCGCTACTTTCGCGGCTGACAATCTACCTCCCCCTTCAAACTTTGAAAGACCGCACCATGAGCAAGTACACCGAAGACCACGAATGGCTGGACATCGAGGGCCATACCGCCGTCGTCGGCATCACCGCGCATGCGCAGGACGCACTGGGCGATGTGGTGTTCGTCGACCTGCCTGAGATCGGCGCCTCCTTTGCACAAAAAGACGTGGCCGGCGTGGTCGAGTCGGTCAAGGCCGCCGCCGATGTCTACATGCCGGTCGGCGGCAAGATTGTGGAAGTCAACGAGGCCCTGCGCGCCGACCCCTCGCTGGCCAACAGCGACCCGATGGGGGCGGGCTGGTTCTTCAAGGTCGAGCTGTCAGAGCCAGCCCAGATCGAAGGCCTGCTCGATGAAGCGGCCTACGCGCGCCTGGCCACTTGACCGCTTGGCGCGGCTTCCCAGCCCCGCAACGATTGCACCGTCCACTGCAGGAGACCTGCCATGCTGATGTCTGCCACCCAGCCGCTGCGCGAGCTGGAAAATTCCCAGGAATTCATTGCGCGCCACATTGGCATCACGCCCGCCGACGAGGCCCTGATGCTCGGCACCATAGCTCAGGCTTCGCGCCGCGCCCTCATTGAAGCGGTGGTGCCGCGCTCGATTGCGCGCAGCACCCACATGGCCATTGAGCCGGGCATTCCTGAGGCGCAGGCGCTGGCCGAGCTCAAAGCCATGGCAAGCCGCAACCAGATCTTCAAGAGCTATATCGGCCAGGGCTACCACGGCACGCACACGCCCACGGTGATCCTTCGCAACATCCTGGAGAACCCCGCCTGGTACACCGCCTACACGCCCTACCAGGCTGAAATTTCGCAGGGCCGCATGGAGGCGCTGGTCAACTTCCAGACCATGGTCTGCGACTTGAGTGGCATGCCCATTGCCAATGCCTCCATGCTCGACGAGGCCACAGCTGCTGCCGAGGCCATGACCCTGTCCAAGCGCAGCGTCAAAAGCAAGAGCTCGGTCTTCCTGGTGGCCGGTGATTGCCATCCGCAGACCATCGAGGTCATTCAGACCCGGGCTCGGCCTCTGGGCATCACCGTCAAAGTGGCCAGCGCCGGGCACCCCCTGTCGAGCCTGATGGCCGGGGGCGATTTTTTCGGCGCGCTGGCCCAGTACCCGGCCACCGACGGCATGATTCACGACCTGCGCCCGCTGGCCGAGCTGGCCCACCTGCACCAGGCGGCCTTTTGCGTGGCCGCAGACCTGCTGGCCCTCACGCTGCTTGAGCCGCCCGGGCAATGGGGCGCCGACATCGTCTTGGGCACGACCCAACGCTTTGGCATGCCCATGGGTGCGGGCGGCCCCCATGCGGCCTACCTGGCCTGCCGCGACGACTACAAGCGCTCGCTGCCCGGCCGGCTGGTCGGGGTGAGTGTGGACGCCCATGGACACAGCGCCTACCGCCTGGCCCTGCAAACCCGCGAGCAGCACATCCGCCGCGAAAAAGCCACCTCCAACATCTGCACCGCCCAGGTGTTGCCTGCCGTTGTGGCCAGCATGTATGCGGTGTACCACGGCCCGGCTGGCCTCAAGCGCATCGCCGCTCGGGTGGCCAGCTACACCGCCATCCTGGCCCGTGGCCTGCGCAGCCTGGGCCTGGATGTGCGCAATGAATTTGCCTTCGATACCCTGCACGTCGATACCGGCGCGGCCACTGAGGCGGTGCTGCAGCGCGCGCTGCACAGCCGCTGCAATCTGCGCCGCCAGGGGCCGCAGGCCCTGGGCATCAGCCTGGACGAGACCACCACGCGCGAGGACATCGAGCAGCTGTGGGGGTTTTTTGCCGCACCCGGCCAGACCCTGCCCTGCGTAGCCGACCATGAAAACGGCATCGAAACCCTGATCCCGCTGGAGCTGCGCCGCTCCAGCGCCTTCCTGACCCACCCGGTATTTAACAGCCACCACAGTGAAACCGGCATGCTGCGCTACATCCGGGCACTGAGCGACAAAGACCTGGCGCTGGACCGCAGCATGATCCCGCTGGGCAGCTGCACCATGAAGCTCAACGCCACCAGCGAGATGATTCCCATCACCTGGCCGGAGTTCGCCAACATCCACCCCTTTGCCCCCAGCGAGCAAATGCAAGGCTATGCCCAGCTTGAGCGGCAGTTGCGCCAGTGGCTGTGCGAGGCCACCGGCTATACCGGCATCAGCCTGCAGCCCAACGCCGGCTCGCAGGGTGAATACGCGGGGCTGCTGGTGATTCAGGCCTATCACCAGGCCCACGGTCAAGGCCACCGCAACATTTGCCTGATCCCCTCCAGCGCCCACGGCACCAACCCGGCCAGCGCACAAATGGCCGGCATGCAGGTGGTGGTGAGCGCCTGCGACGAACACGGTAATGTGGACATGGACGACCTGCGCGCCAAATGCGAGCAGCACAGCGATCATCTGGCGGCGGTGATGATCACCTACCCCAGCACCCACGGCGTGTTCGAGACCCAGGTCAAGGAACTGTGCGAGCTGGTGCACCAGCACGGCGCCCGCGTGTATGTGGACGGCGCCAATATGAACGCTCTGGTGGGCGTCGCTGCCCCTGGAGAGTTCGGCGGTGACGTGAGCCACCTGAACCTGCACAAGACCTTTTGCATCCCGCACGGCGGCGGCGGCCCAGGGGTGGGCCCGGTGTGCG
>CANHGF010000121.1 GCA_947460065.1 Comamonadaceae bacterium | reverse complement strand
GCCCTGGCCTGGGCGACGGCCTGGGCCTATCAGGGCCGATGGGCCATGTCCGCATGGGCAATGCTTGTACTGGTGCCGCATACGCCGGCGCTCGCGCTGGAGTTACTATGGGCATCGCGCCTGGCCCGGCAAGAATCGGCGCGGCGCACCTGGGGCGATCCGCAGGCGGCGGTGCAGCCCTACCCCGGCCTGGCGCAGTGGTTCAGGGCCGGCTATCAGGAGGCCCTGATGGGTCTGCGCGTCTTCGCTTGGCACCAGCCATGGCGCCATCGGGCCCATGCGGATCACCTTGCGCCCGAGGCGCGGGGGCGGCGCGGTGTGCTGCTGGTGCATGGCTTTTACTGCAATCGAGGCTTCTGGAATGCTTGGATGCCTCGCCTGCGCCAGGCTGGCATTCCTTTTGTAGCGATCACCCTGGAACCACCGCAATCCGATATTGCCCATCAAGCACGGGGGCTGGATCAAGCGCGGCACAAGCTGATCGAGGCCACAGGCCTAGAGCCCCTGCTGGTCGGACACAGCATGGGCGGCCTGGTCATCCGCAGTTGGTTGGCCACACAAAGTGATGAATTGGCCAGGCGCCAGGAAGTCATCACCATAGGCTCGCCCCACCACGGCACCGCCTTGGCCGCCTGGGCCCACTCACCGGCTGCGCTGCAGATGCGCATGGGCAGCGAATTTCTGCGCAGCCTGCAAGCCCGCGAGAACGCTGACGGCCTGAGCCGCATGACCTGCTACTGGAGTGTGTGCGACAACGTGGTGTTCCCGGCCAACAGCGCCACAGTGCCCGGCGCACGCAACATCCACCTGCCCGGCCTGCCCCATGTGGGCCTGGTCATGGCCGCGCCGATTCTCGATGATGTGCTCGAGCGCTTGACGAACGGGGCGCCCGAACACCCGTAAAGCGATCCGGGCGCAGGCCGGTGCAGGGCTGAGACTGAAGCTGTGGGAGCCGCGCCCTCGCGGCGATGCGGCGACCAATCGATCGCCGCGCTTGCACACAGGCCATATCGCGCCGAGGCGGCGCTACCACCGGGACACAGCAGAGCTCAAAGCCCCCGCACCGCTTCGACCACCTGTTCAATCCGCTCAACCGCGTGGACGGTCAGGCCTTCAATCGGCTTTTTGGGGGCATTGGCCTTGGGCACCACCGCCACCGAAAACCCGAGCTTGGCCGCCTCCTTCAAGCGCTCCTGGCCGCGCGGCGCCGGCCGCACTTCGCCGGCCAGACCGACCTCGCCAAAGGCAATGAAGCCCTTGGGCAAGGGCCGGCCGCGCAGGCTGGAGGTGATGGCCAGCAACACAGCCAGATCGGCCGCCGGCTCGCTGATGCGCACACCGCCGACCGCATTGACGAACACATCCTGGTCCATGCAGGCCACGCCCGCATGACGGTGCAGGACCGCCAGCAGCATGGCAAGACGGTCACGGTCCAGGCCCACCGACAGGCGCCTGGGGCTGGGCCCACCGGAGTCGACCAGGGCCTGAATTTCCACCAGCAGCGGGCGCGAGCCTTCGAGCGTGACCATCACGCAGCTGCCGGGCACCGGCTCGGCATGCTGCGACAGAAAAATCGCGCTGGGGTTGCTCACGCCCTTGAGGCCTTTTTCGGTCATGGCAAACACGCCAATTTCATTGACCGCACCGAAACGGTTCTTGATGGCGCGCACCAGGCGAAAGCTCGAATGGGTATCGCCTTCAAAGTAGAGCACGGTATCGACCATGTGCTCAAGCACCCGCGGGCCGGCCAGCGCGCCCTCCTTGGTGACATGGCCGACCAGCACAATGGTCACGCCCTCGCTCTTGGCGACCCGGGTCAGGTGAGCGGCGCATTCACGCACCTGCGCCACCGAGCCGGGCGCGCTGGTGAGCTGGTTAGAGTAGACCGTCTGAATCGAATCGATCACCGCCACATTGGGACGCTCGGCCTGCAGGGTACTGAGCATTTTCTCCAGCTCGGTCTCGGCCAGCACCTGCACCTGCGAGCCCTCCAGCCCCAAACGCCGCGCGCGCAGCGCCACCTGCGCGCCGCTTTCTTCGCCGGTCACATAAAGTGTTTTTTGGCCGCGTCGCTGCAAGGCGTCGAGAGCCTGCAGCAGCAAGGTCGACTTGCCGATGCCCGGATCGCCGCCTATGAGCACCACGCCGCCCTCGACCATGCCTCCGCCGAGCACCCGATCGAGTTCATCGAGACCAGTGGGCGTGCGCTCGAAATCGCTGGCCTCGATGTTGGCCAGCGTCATCAGGGGCGAGGCCGGTGTCAGGCCCGGCCGGGCGCCAAAGCGGTTCTTGCCGCTGCCGGCGGGCTCGGCCACCGTCTCGATCAGGCTGTTCCAGGCGCGGCAGTGCGGGCACTGGCCCAGCCACTTGGCGCTGGTGCCGCCACACTCGCTGCAGTTGAAAGTCGTTTTGGCCATCGCGCAAGTGTAGGTGGGTCATCTGCGCCGCCATCGATGCAGGCGCGTGGCCACAACACGAGCGATTGGCCAGCAGGCGCACAAGGGGACACACAAGCAGACTCACCCGCAGGCTCACCCGCAGACCCAAAAGGCCGATGCATAAAATGGATCTACTATGCATCTCTACTCTCTGTGCGCCGCGCTGGCCCTTTGTTTGTCTGCCTGTGGCGGTGGCGGTGGCGGCGGCGGGACTGGCTCCAGCAGCGACAACACTTCGCCCCAAGCTGCCCCAAGCGCTGCAGCCGCGCTCACCGCCCAAGCCACAGCCGACAACAAAATCCGCCTGACCGTCAGTGGCGCTGGCAGCACGGCCAGCCGCTACTGCATCCGGCAAGACGCGGTTCAGCCCCTGGCCAGTGACGCCTGCTTTGCCGACAGCGACTCCACCTTGCTGGCGCAGGAAAAAACCATCACCCCGTCGAACACCCAGCGTGTGACCTTCACGACCTGGCTGCTCAGCGGCAACACCGTCAGCCGACATGCCAGCGTGAGCACGCCAGGCAAGACCTGCAGCGCCGCCGCATATGCGGCCCTAAAGGCTCTGGCCACCAGCAAGAGCGCGGTCTGTATATTGACCGGCACTGGCGCCAACAGCTACGAGTCGGTGCTGCTGCTCGAGCCAGCCAAGGCCCCCAATACCGTGGCCAACTTCCTGCGCTACGTGAACCAGGGCTTTTACGATCAGACGGTGTTCCATCGCTTCCTCAAAAGCGGGGTCAATGTGGTTCAAGGGGGTGGCTACACCTTCGCAGGAGGCACCTACCTGGCCAAGCCTGGCACCTTGCCGGCCATCACGCTGGAGTCGACGCTCAGCAGTACGCTGAGCAACAGCGCCGCCAGCATCGCGATGGCCCGCACCAGCGATCCGGACTCGGCCACCGCAGGCTTTTTTGTCAACACCAGCAACAACGCGGCCAGCTTTGACAGCAGCACCAGCCGCAACGGCTATGCCGTGTTTGGCAGCTTCATCTATGGCGCACAAAGTTGGACCGATCTGCTCAACTCGGTCAGCGGCGGCACCGAGGTGATCAACCCCAGCACACCGGTACAGCTGTACTGGGCTTACCAGATTCAATAAGGCACAGGCCATGACCACCCCCTCCCCGCTCAGGCCCGCCCCTGCGTCTGCCACGTCTACAGCGTTGATTGCGCCTGAGGTGGCGCTCCCACCCCAAGCACACGCACGCCGCCCGGACCTGCACGGTCAGGGGCCGGTGCTCACGACAAACCTGCGCACGGGTGAGCTGGTCACGGGCAGCAAGCCCGACCGACTGCGCAAAGGAAGGCTCAGCTCGGGGGACGAGGAGGGGCAAGCGTCGCAAAACACCGAGGTGCCGGAAGAGGCGCAAGCGCAGGCCGAGGCGGAGCTGCTGCTGGCGCAGGCCCCAGCAGCCGCTGGCAGTTCGCAAGCAGCAAGCCCACCGACATCAAGCGCCAACAACGCAAACAGCCCGAGCAGCTCGGCAGACATCAAGCCCACGATAGAGTCGCGCCTGCTCAGCCCTTTGACCCAGACCGCCAGCTGGGCCTCGGCCGACTGGTTTGGCGCGGTGCCGGTGGGCGCAGCCGGTACCGGCGCGCTGCTGACATTGGCCGCGTTGGCCGGTGGCGGTGGCGGCGGCGACTCAAGCCCGGCGGCCAGCACCGCCCCTGCGGCCGACACCCAAGGCCCGGTGCTGCAAAGCACCCAGATCACGGACGGCGCCGGCACGCAACTGGTCCTGAACTACGACGAACTGCTGAGCAGCACACTGCCCGACAAGGTCAGCTTTCAAGTGTTGGTCGATGGCACCGCCACCACCGTCAGCACCGTAGCCCGCGGCACCGACTTCAAAAGCGTGGTGCTGACCCTGGGCAGCGCAGTGACCAGTGCGAAAACCGTCAAGGTGAGCCTGGCCGACGGCAGCGCCATCAAAGATCTGGCGGGCAATACAGCGGCCAGCCTGCGCGATCAAGCAGTCACTGTCAGCGACAAGGTCGCACCCACCTTGGTCAGCAGCACCGCCATCACCAATGCCAGCCAGTCGGTGATCGTGCTGCGCTATTCCGAAGACCTGCTGAGCAGTGCCGCGCCAGCAGCCACCGACTTCGCGGTCCAGGTCGACGGTATGGCTGCGAGCATCGACAGCGCCCAGGTACTGGGAGACTCGGTGCGCCTGAAGCTGAGCAATCCCATCCTTGTCGGCAGCCCCACCGTCAAGCTCAGCTATGCCCTGCCCACCGACAGCGCCAAAGCGCTACAGGACGCTGCCGGCAACCGGGCTGCAGCCATTGACACACCCGGCGGCATCACGGTCAGTCACAGCCAGGACAGCGCAGCGCCGACCCTGAGCAGCAGCGCCTCGCCAGTGGCTGCGGTAGACCGCAGCGCCCGTCAGATCCGACTGACCTTCACTGAAGCGCTGGATGCGGGCTCCTTGCCCGCTGCCTCCAGCCTGAGCGTGGATGTGAGCAGCGCGGGCAGCACCCGCAGTGTGGCGGTCAGCGGCCTCAAGCTATCCGGTAGCATGCTCGAACTCACCCTGGCCGAGACCGTCACCGATCCCCTGGCCGGCCTGCGGGTGCGTTACAGCCCGCCGACCAGCGGCGCGGCCTTGCAGGACTGGGCCGGCAAGCCGGTGGCGGCCTTCGACCGCAGCGTGGCCACCGTCGACGCGGTGGCGCCCACCCTGCTCTCGACCCGTTTCACCTCGGACCGCGCGCTCGAGCTGAGCTTTGACGAGACCCTGGGCGTCATCGGCCCCGACAAGGACGCCTTCGTGCTGACGGCCAATGGTGGCACCGAGCTCAAACCTGTCTCGAGCGTGGTCGCGAGCAAGACGCTCACGCTGACTTTTGACACCGCCATCCAATCCGGCCAGAGCGCCACATTGCGATACACCGCGCCCAACAGCGACCCGAGTGCACTCAATCAGGCGCTGCAAGACGTGAGCGGTAACGACAGCGCATCGCTGTCCGGCACGCCCGACACCACCGCACCGACCCTGACCAGCGCCACCACCAGCAGCAATGGCCTGCAGATCCTGCTCAATTACAGCGAGGCCCTGCTCGGCCCGAGCAGCAGCGGCACACCGGTCATCCCTGCTGTGGCCGCCAGCGCCTTTCGCGTCTTCAAGGGCGCTGGGCTGCAGGCCAACGTCAGCAGCGTCAGCATCTCGGGCTCACAGGTGCAACTGGCTCTGGACAGCGCCCTCTTGCCCAGCGAGTCGGTGAATGTTTTTTATGTCGCGCCGTCGTCCAGCATCGGCGTCAACAACGCGGCTATTCAAGACATCAGCGGCAATGATGCCGCCGCCTTGGGCAGCGGGGTCAACGGGCAAGCGGTGAGCAACCAGGCGCTGCCGACGGTCTCACAGGCGCTCCTGGATACGCAGGCGGCGCCGTTCGATCGGGTGCTGCTCAGCCTCACTGAGGCCTACAGCGGCACGCTGCCCGACAAAAGCGCGTTTGTGGTCAAGGTCGGCGGCAGCACCCAGGCCATCGCCAGCCTCAGTGGTACGGGGCAGGAGCTGGTGCTGCAATTGAGCAGCCCCATCAGCAGCGCGGGCGAAGTCAGGGTGAGTTACACCGCACCGGCCAGCAACCCCTTGAAGGGTGTCAGTGGCAAGAACATGGCCAGCTTCGACCAGGCCTACGGCCAACTGATCACCGGAACTGCGGGCGACGACACCCTCAGCGGACAAGCTGGGAGAGTGGACTATTTTCTGGGCAGCGCGGGCAATGACAGCCTCAGCGGCCTGGGCGGCGCCGACCAATACGCCTGGCCCAATTTTGCCGGCGCCCCGGGCCTCTGGCGGCAAACGCTCAAGGATTTTGGCTTCAAAAAGGGAAGCGGCACTCTTCAAGGCACCACCGAAGCCGACACCCTGGACTTAAGTTCTCTGCTGGTGGGCTATAGCGATGCCAACAAAGCCCAATTCCTGCGCTTTGGCAAGAACACCGACGGCAAACTGATGCTGGAAGTCGATCATGACGGCGGTGCCAGCTTTTCCACCACCGCCACGCTGGTGTTTGACAATGCGAGCATCGACGCAAGCAATCAAGTGCTGGCCGGCGGGCAGTTCGTCAACGACAGCGGCAGCAACCTGGTCTTGAGCAATGTGCTGGCGCACCTGATGAGCCAGGGTCAGCTGGTCGTTCTCTGAGAGCGCTTGCGAAGCTGGTGCTAGGCGCGCGGTTAGACTGCGGGCCATGAATTTGGACCTTCCAAGCCCGGCGATCCGGCGTGTGGCCATCGTGGGCGCAGGTGCGATCGGCATCTGGATAGGCGCGCGGCTGGCCCAAGCCGGCTGTCAGCTCAGCGCGCTGGCCCGCGGCGCCACCCTGTCAGCACTGCGCGGTGATGGCCTGCGGCTGCAATCGGGCACACAGCCCTTGATACAGGCGGCGGTACAAGCGAGTGAACACGCTGTCGACCTTGGTGAGCAAGACCTGGTGGTGATTGCCTTGAAGGCACCAGCGCTGGCCGAGGTGGCCCAGCAGATCGGGCCCCTGATCGGGCCGCACACCTTGATCCTGACGGCGATGAACGGCGTGCCCTGGTGGTTCTTTGAGGGCTTTGGCGGCGAGCTGGCAGGCACGCGCCTGCAATCGATAGACCCCGAGGGGCGCATCGCCGCCGCTCTGCCCTCGTCCCAGGTCCTGGGCGCGGTGGTGCATGCCAGTTGCGCGACCCTGGAGCCGGGCCTGGTGCAACACCATTTTGGCCAACGCCTGGTGATCGGCGAGCCGGCCGGCGGCCTGAGCCCACGGGTGCAGGCATTGGCACAGTTGCTCGGACGGGCCGGCTTTGAAGCCGAGACCTCGAGCTGCGTACAGAGCGACATCT
>CANHGF010000120.1 GCA_947460065.1 Comamonadaceae bacterium | reverse complement strand
TGGCCAGCAGCAAAACTGTGACGGTGCCAAAGCCGAGCGGGATGATGAAGTAGGAGGGCCAGGTGCTCACGCGGGAAGTTTGCTCCATTAAAAACGCATTGCGTTCGAGCTTTTCCAGCGCCAGTTGCCAAGCCTGAGCGGCCAGGGCACCGTAGATGAGCATGCAAATGATCTGCATGATTTCGCCAGAGACCCGGCGCAAGCCGGCGGGGAACTGGTTGACCACCAGATCCACGCTGACATGGGCACCGCGCAACTCGGCCGCTGCCATCGGCAGGTAAGCCACCGCGATCATGTAGTACTGGGTGACAGCCGCATTGGTCAAAGGCACAGGCGTGCCCAGAATCAAATTGGCCACCACATCAATGCAGATATGAATCATCATCGCCACCAAGGCGATGCCTGCGATCCAAAGCAGCATCGCGTCGATGCGCCGGACCCAGGGGTAGTGTTGCTTGCTCATCTGGCCCTTTTATTCCTAATTACATGCCGTAGGACTTGGGGTCGATCTTCGAGTAAATCTCACGTTGGTAGATCTCGGCCAGGGCGGCAGGCGTCCAGTCACGCTCGGGCATGATCTTTTCCCATTTTTCCAGCAGCGCCCTGAAGCGCGCGATTTTCTGGTTGGCATTGCGGATGCCGGAGTTTTTCTCGGCGGCTTGGGCGATGGTCGCCAGATCGGAGTTGATGAAGGCATTGGAGCGGCTGACCACATCGGCCGGCGCTTGATGCACCTGTATGCCTTTGGCCTGCGCGTCTTTCATGTTCTGCTGTCCGTCGGTGATGTATTTCCAGGTCACCGCAGCGGTGCTCATGGCCGAAGCCTCCAGCACTGCCTTGCGCTGGCGCTCGGTCAGGGAGCGCCAGGTCCTAAGGTTGAAGTTATTGTTGTCGATGCCATGGTAGGTGCCGGTGGGCACACCCACGGTGATGTGCTTGGCCACATCGATCAGGCGCAGGTTGCTCAGTTCGGCTGCCGACACCATCGCGCCGTCGACGGTGCCGCCCGAGACGGCTTCGAACACTTGATTGCCCGGGATGGTCAGTGCCACTGCGCCGAAGTGCTGTGCCCACCGGGCCCAGGGAGCAGCGCCTGAGCGCAGCTTTTTGCCCTTGAGTTCGTCCAGCGTGACTGCCTTCTTGGTCGAGACGATCATGTAGGAGGCGGTCGAGGATGAGCCCAGGTAGACCTGGTTGTTCTTGAGGTGCTCGGCCACGCATTCGGTGCAGGAAAACACATATTCGGTCATCGCGCCAGCCATGGCCCAGGGGTTGCTGCCCAACATAGCCAGATCGATGGCCAAATGGGTCTCGGGCAGATCCGAAGGGAACAGCGGCGGCAGCACAAAGCCGATATCGACCACGCCGTCGCGCACCCCGTTAAGCATCTGCGGCAGGTTGAGCAGAGACAGCGGATACATCTTGATTTCGAGCTCTCCGCCTGACTTTTCCTTCAGGGCCTTGCCGAAGGCGTCTAGGCCGTGGTACGCGGCGGTGCCTTGCGGAAAGCCCACAGCCAGTTTGAGTTCGCGGGCTTGCACGGTTGCGCTGCTTAGCGCGAGAGCAGCCGTTGCGAGCACGGCAGAGGTCAGCATTCGGATCGGTTTCATGGTCTCCTCCAGAGATGGGTGGTGTGGGTGCCGCGGTGTATCGCGGGCCTGGCAATAACAGGCCCGCTGCAGGTCGTCAGTTCAGATTCCGACAGAACCTACCAGCGGGTACATACTAGATGACTTGTGGGTAGGATGAAAATACCCACAGGTCATGGTTTTCCCGAGGGGTTGCCTTGATGAGTCACTTGCGGCACAGCCTGGCTAGGCTGTGCACCGGTGATTTTTTGTCAGTCCAGTGCGCGTTTGGCCGGCGTCGGCGTCGCTCTGTACTGGCTATCTGGCCTTGGTGCGCCTTAACTGCCTGCAGGGCTTGGCGGTTCGTTGTCTACGGTGGTCAAGCTCGATGGGCCCGGCTTGCGCACCAGTTTGAGCGCCATTTGTACGATGTGCTCGGTCACATGCTCTAGGTCCAACCGTCCTTTGTCGCGGTACCAGGCAAAAGCATAGCTGGACATGCCTGCGATCACCAGGGCGCTCATGCCTGGATCGCCGATCTCAAAGTCGCCAGACGCCACCCCTTCGGCCAGCAGGTTGCGCAGGCGCGAATTGATGGTTTTTCGCATGGCGTTGATGCGCTCGGTGGCCGCCGGTGGCAGGTTGAATTCTTCGCGGAAGTAAATGGCCACAAATTGGTGGTTTTTAAGGGCTACTCGGGTGAATTCGCGCACCAGGGATTCGAACCGCTGCAAGGGGCTGCCGCCCATGGAAAGGGCTTGCTCTGTTGCGGCCAGGGCATCGCTGGTGCCACGCTCGCAGATTTCGATCAGCAGGTCAGCCTTGGACTGGAAGTGGTAGTAGACAAAGGGCTTGGTCGCGCCCAGCCGCTCGGCCAGTTCATTGACGGTCGACTGCAGATAGCCGCGTTGGTAGAACAGTTCGCCGGCCTCGTACAGAATGCGATCCCGTTTGAGATTCATCACATCGTCACGCAGCGACTGCACCGCCGATGGCAGCTTGCGTCTGGGCGTCGTGCTGCCTGCAGTTTTGTCGCTGGAGCGTGTTGCCATGATGAGCTCGTCCTTATTTTTCATTTTGTTTTTTTCTGACAACGGTTGGCCAATTTTGATGGCGCACGTTGGGTCAGGCCTGATGCCAGTTCTGAGGGGCGAGCAGACGGGAATTCGGCGGAAGGGTTGCCTTTAGGCTGGCTAATCCGGGCTCTGACGTCTGCCGACGATGCAAAACGTGAGTTACGCATGCAAGCGCCGATCAATGCACCACTCATACCTTGCAGAATAATAAATTATCTCAGCGGTATGTGTACCTGACTGGCCGATGCGTCGACGGGCAATTTTATTTTGTAGCGGCTTGGTGTGCGCCCGCCCCCTGCTGCGGGGTTTGCAGGCAAGGTGCGGTGGGGTTCCTGCAGCGTCTGGCTCGGGCGCAGGCGAGGAAGTCAATCCAGCGCTCCCCAGTGAGCATACGGATCAGCTCAATCCTGGCGCCTGGATGATCGCCGTGCGCGCTCTACCGACTCCAGGCCTTCTCGCTGGGCCTGTACCTTTTCAATGGCGCAGCGTATGTTTTCTGGGCTGGGGTGACCCAGAATCAAGGGCTCACCGTGGCTGCCGTCCGGGCGCTCGGGAAAGAAGATGGTCCATTTGACGCCATCGATGAATTCCCCGTCTTCCACCCGCTCGCGCAACTCGGTCAACTGCGCCACCAGGCGCTGCTGCTGCTGCTCGTCGGTGAGGTAGCTCACCTCCATGTGCACATCCCCCTCGCTCCACACGATGGTGTAGCGAGGCAGCCGCTCGTCGGGCGCATGTAGCGCACGCAGCAACTCTTGCGTGATGTGCTTGGGTAGCCGTTCTGGCGGCATGCCAAACCTCCTGCCCTGTTGGGACGCCGTTGCAAGTCACTTGCCCGGCGCCACTTTTGTTGGATTGATCTTCTGCGGGCTACTCTACAGCCAGAATCTGGAAAGTGCCAGAGGGTTTATCGGCAGAAAAATAATCTCAGCCAGAAGTGTCAATTGATCGTCACGCAGCCTGACTGCCATCAGGCTTTGGAATTACTGCACACGCGCCAACGCTGCCCGCAGATGGCCCACGGTTCTCTCCACATGGTGCCACTTCTCCAGTCCGAACAGGCCGATGCGGAAGGTGCGAAAGTCTGCCGGCTCGTCGCACTGCAGGGGCACGCCGGCAGCGGTCTGAAGGCCCGCCGCGATGAATTTCTTGCTGGACTGGATGTCGGCGTCGGTGGTGTAACTGACCACCACGCCCGGCGCCTCGAAGCCGGGTGCGGCCACGCTGGGGTAGCCCCCCTGGAGCAGCAACTGTCTGACCTGGCGGCCCAGTTCAATTTGTTCCTGGCGCACCTTGGCAAAGCCATAAGCCTCGGTTTCCAGCATCACCTCGCGCAGGCGCACCAGTGCGTCGGTAGGCAGCGTGGTGTGGTAGACATGGCCGCCGGCCTCGTAGGTCTCCATGACCTGCAGCCACTTGCGCAGGTCCATCGCAAAGGTGGTGCTCTGGGTCTGGTCGATGGCCTGGCGGGCCCGTTCGCTGAGCATCACCATCGCGCAGCAGGGCGAGCTGCTCCAGCCTTTTTGGGGCGCTGAAATCAGGATGTCGACGCCCGTGGCCCGCATGTCCACCCACATCGCACCGGAGGCAATGCAGTCGAGCACCAGCAGGCCGCCATGGGCATGCACCGCGTCGGCCAAGGCGCGCAGATAGCCGTCGGGCAGCATCATGCCGGCCGAAGTCTCCACATGCGGCGCAAACACCAGGGCAGGCTTTTCGCGGGCGATGGCGGCGGTCACCTCATCGATGGGCGCTGGCGCCCAGGCCGCCTGTGAGCCTTCGCTGATGCGGCGCGCCTTCATGACGGTGTGGCTGGCCGGGATCTGACCCATATCGAAAATCTGCGTCCAGCGGTAGCTGAACCAGCCATTGCGCACCACCATCACATGCTTGCCGCTGGCAAACTGCCGGGCTACCGATTCCATGCCGAAGGTGCCGCTGCCGGGTACCAGGGCCACCGAATGGGCCTGGTAGACCTCTTTGAGCATGCGGGAAATATCACGCATGACGCCTTGAAAGCGCTGCGACATGTGGTTGAGGGAGCGGTCGGTGTAGACCACCGAAAATTCCAGCAGTCCGTCCGGGTCGATCAGGGGTAAAAGTCCGGGCATGGTGTCTCCAAAAGGGTTGCAGGGCCAGAGCTTAGCCTATGCGCCGCCCGCCCGCCTGGCAGGGGTTGCTGGCCTGGCAACGGGCGGGGTGCCTTTTTTGGGTCACACTGTGCGTTTTCGAAAGATAAGGGAAGGAATGCTTGTGGCTAAATTGTCTCGTCCAGCGATCCGCCGGTTGCTTCACGGCGCCCTGGTCGCGCGGGTTGGTGTGCTCCTGGGCCAGGTTTCTTTTGAGCAGTTGCTGGCTGAGCAGGAGCGGGTGAGCGTAGCTCTGGCGCGCGGTGCCACGCTCTGGCATGGGGCCGGCGAGCAGGGGTCGGAGTCGATGGCCTATGCGCTGCTGCTGGCTTTCGAGTTGGATCCGGGCTACTACGGCGGCAGTTCGCTCGATTTCATCATTGGCGAAAGTCTGGCCAGTATCGGGCTGGCCTTGGCTCAATTGGTTCGTGGCCACGAAGGCGACGATCGCCGACGTTGGCAGGCCGAGGTGGTGCCGGCCTTGGACCAGGTGGCGGAGTTCGCGGCGACGGTCTTCGACGGACGCTGGCGGCTGGCTCAGACGCCCTTGACTCTGAGCGCCTGTCTGGCGCGCTGTCGAGCCCCATGAGCGCTTGAGACGGGTGGTCGGCCGCGAGGGTATTGCACTGTCGCCTGAGCGCTTACCCGCCCTTTGCGCTGCCCGTCCTTGGTCCTATACTGCTTCTCATATTCCGAAACCAAGAAAAGTTTTCCGAAATTCGAAAATAGGGCGGGATGAGGAGAGATGCCTGTGGGGCCCCTGCGCGACAGACGCAGGGCCCGCTGGGCGGCGCAGGGGAGCAATATGTTTGCAAAACGTTTTGAGGGGCGGGTGTACCTGCTCAGTGGGGCGGCGCGGGGGCTGGGTGCTGCCCAGGCCCGCCGTATCGTGGCCGAGGGTGGGTCGGTACTGGTCGGCGATGTGCTGCACGATGCTGGCCGGGCGCTGGTGGCTGAACTGGGGCCGCGGGCGGCTTACCTGCCGCTGGATGTCACCAGCCCAGAGGATTGGCAGCGGGCGGTGGCTGCTGCCCAGGCGCTCGGACCTGTACACGGCCTGGTCAATAACGCCGGCGTCTATGCGCCCGTGCCGCTGCAGGCCCAGGACGGCCTTGAGCAGTTCGAACGGCATGTGCGCATCAACCAGACTGGCGTGTTTTTGGGCATGCGCAGCGTGGTGCCGGCGCTCGAGCGAACCGGTGAGGGCGCCATCGTTAATATCTCCTCGACAGTGGGTTTGCGCAGTGCGCCCAATGCGATCGCCTATACCGCCACCAAGTGGGCGGTGCGAGGCATGACCAAGGCCGCCGCCCTGGAATTGGTCGGGCGCAAGATCCGGGTCAATTCGGTACACCCCGGCCCGATCGATACCGATATGCTCAGTGTGCGCACTCCAGAGCAGAACCAGGCGCGTATCAACCAGATACCGATGGGGCGCTTGGGCAGCCCGGACGAAGTGGCTAATGTGGTGTGTTTTTTGCTCAGCGATGAGGCGCGCTACATGACGGGCTCGGAGTTGGCTGTCGATGGGGGCTGCGCATTGTGAGCCTATCGGTTGAGCCCTTCGATGTACTGGTCATCGGCGCTGGCTTTGCCGGCCTGCATGCCTTGCATACCTTGCGCGGCATGGGGCGCAAGGTGGCGGTGCTTGACGCGGCCGCCGATGTGGGCGGGGTCTGGTACTGGAACCGCTATCCCGGCGCACGCTGCGATGTCGAAAGCCTTCAATACTCCTATTCCTTTGACGAGCAGCTAGAGCAGGAGTGGCAGTGGAGCGAGCGTTATGCCGCCCAGCCGGAAATCCTGCGCTACATCCAGCATGTGGCCGACCGTTTTGATTTGCGGCGCGATCTGCGCCTGAACACCCGGGTGGCCTCGGCAGTCTTTGATGAAGCTGCTCAGTTCTGGCTCTTGAGCACTGAGGACGGCCGTCAGTTTTCCGCGCCGCACTGCATCATGGCCACCGGCGCCCTGTCGGTGCCGCGCCTGCCCGACATTCCTGGCATTGGCGACTTCAAAGGGGCCATACACCATACTGGGCAATGGCCCCATGAGGGCGTCGATTTCTCGGGGCTGCGCGTCGGTGTGATTGGCACTGGCTCTTCTGGCATACAGGCGATTCCACAGTTGGCCAAGCAAGCGGCGGCGCTCACTGTGTTTCAGCGCACGGCCAATTTTTCGATCCCGGCCTGGAACCGGCAACTGGGCGACGAGGAGCAGCAGGCTTTCAAGGCGGTCTATCGCGAGCACCGCGCTCGCGCCCGCGAGGTCGGCACGCTTTACGAATTCAGTGACAAGGGCGCTTTCGATGTGAGCGAGTCCGAGCGCGAGCGCGAGTTTGAGCGGCGCTGGAACAAGGGCGGCGTCAACTTCGTTCACTCCTTCAATGACCTGTCGGTCAACAAAGCGGCCAACGACACCATCTCCGAATTTGTGCGGGCTCGCATACGCCGCACCGTGAAGGATCCGGTAGTGGCCGAGTCGCTGTGCCCCACCGACCATCCCCTGGGCACCAAGCGCATCTGTGTGGACACCGGCTACTT
>CANHGF010000119.1 GCA_947460065.1 Comamonadaceae bacterium | reverse complement strand
GGCATGTTCTGTGTGGGCGGCGATTCGCACTCGCCCACCGGTGGCGCCTTTGGCACCTATATGTTCGGCATTGGCAGCACCGAGATGCTCGGCGTGGTGGTCACCGGGCAAATTTGGGTGCAAGTGCCCCGCACCTACCGCATGCGCTGGAATCAGCGCCTGGCGCCGGGCGTGACCGCCAAGGACATGATGCTGCACATGATCGGCCGCTTTGGCATGAATGGCGGCCAGTACCAGGCGGTGGAATTTTGCGGTGAGGCGGTCCAGGCCCTGTCCATGCAAGAGCGCATGACGATGTCGAACATGAGCGCCGAGATGGGCTCGCAAGTCGGCCTGATTGCGCCCGATGCGGTGACCCAGCAATGGTTGGCCGGCGTTGGCGTTCCCGATATTGAGATGGAGGGCTGGCAGACTGACGAGGGCGCCGAGGCCACCACCTACGACTTCGACGCGGCCACCTTGGCGCCCCAGGTCGCCGCGCCGCACAGCCCGGCCAATACGCGGCCGGTTGGTGAATTTGCTGACACTGCCATCCAGGTGGCTTATGTGGGCGCCTGTACCGGTGCCAAGCTCGACGATCTGCGCGCTGCCGCCAGCGTACTGCACGGCCAGCGCCTGCCGGCCGGTGTGCGGCTGATGGTCGCGCCGGCCAGTGTGCAGGACCAGGCGCAGGCCGAAGCTGAGGGAGTGATGACCGCCCTGCGTGGCTCCGGCGCCGAGGTGTTGCCTACCGCCTGCGGCGCTTGCTCAGGCTACGGCGGCAGCATTCCCGATGGTGCCAATGTGATCGCCACCACCGCGCGCAACTTCAAGGGTCGCATGGGTTCGGCCACCGCCCAGGTTTACCTGGCCTCGCCCTATACCGTGGCTGCCTCGGCGCTGCGCGGACGCATCACCGACCCCCGCGAGGTGCTGGCATGAGCGGCAGTCATAAAGTCTGGAAGCTCGGTGCCGACATCGATACCGACCAGCTCGCGCCCGGGGCCTATATGAAGCTGGGCATCGCCGACATTGCGACCCACTGCCTCGAAGGTGTGCGGCCTGAGTTTTCAGCGCAGGTGCGTGCCGGTGATGTGATTGCCGCTGGCGCCAACTTCGGCATAGGCTCCTCGCGCGAGCAGGCCGCTGGTGCCCTGGTGCAGCTGGGTGTCAAGGCAGTGATCGCGCCGTCCTACAGCGGTCTGTATTTTCGCAACGCCTTCAATTTGGGCCTGCTGCTGCTGACCTGCCAAGAGGCCGAACGGCTGGAGGAGGGCGAGACCATCGCGCTCGATCTGCCCGGCCGTGCGGTGATCCGCAGCAATGGTGAGCGCTTGGCGTGTGAGCCGATTCCAGACTTCCTGCTCGAGATGGTGCGCGCAGGCGGTCTGTTGCCCCAACTGAAGAAAACCCTCCAAGAGCGCAAGGAGTCCTCATGAGCAAACCCTCAGCCCTGCCCACTGTGGTTCGTGCCCAGGCCATGCCCGAGGGCACCATGGCCGTGCCGGTGGTCATCGTCGGTGGCGGCTCCTGCGGCTTGACGGCAGGCATTGCCCTGCGCGAAGCCGGCCTCGATTGTGTGGTGCTCGAACGTGACGCCACGCCCACCGGCTCGACCGCGCTGTCCTCGGGCTTCATCCCGGCGGCGCAGACGCGCTTGCAAAAATCCCTGGGCATTGCCGACACCTATGAGTTGCTCGTTGAGGATGTGATGAACAAGGCCCATGGCCAGGCGCCAAGGCCGCTGGTTCGAGCCTATGTGCATGCGGTGACCGAGGCGATCGATGTGCTGGAGAGCAAGGGCCTGCCCTTTGAAATCGTCGACGGCTTTCTCTACCCCGGTCACAGCGTGCTGCGCATGCACACCATGCCCGAAAAAACAGGCGCGACCTTCATGACCCGGCTCGAGAAGTTGGCCCAGCAGGACGGGGTGGACATCCTGACCGAGGCCTTGGTGACCGAGCTATGGGTGGATGCGCAGGACCGCATTCTTGGCGTGGGCTACCGCCGGCCGGACGGACAGCTGGAGCACCTGGGCTGCCAATGCCTGCTGCTGGCCTGCAATGGCTTTGGCGGCAACCCGCAGATGGTCAGCGAGCTCTTGCCCGAGATGGTGCAGGCGGTGTTCGCTGGGCATCAGGGCAACGACGGCACGGCCATTGTCTGGGGCCGACAGCTGGGTCTGGGCATGGCCGATATGGATGCTTATCAGGGCCACGGCTCCTGGGCCATGCCGCACAACGCCTTGGTCACCTGGGCCTTCATCATGGAAGGCGGTGTGCAGGTCAATGCCCTGGGACGCCGCTTCAACGACGAGACCGGCGGCTATTCCGAGGCGGCTGTGCATGTGCTGGCCCAGCCTGGCGCGATTGCCTGGAATGTGTTTGATGGTCCCTTGCTCGAGTTGCTGCGCGGCTTTCCGGACTTCCGCGATGCAGAGGCCGCGGGCGCACTGCGCACCGCCTCTGACGTGGCGGGCCTGGCCGCACTGATTGGCTGCGACGAGCCGACACTGCAAGCGACGCTCGATGAGATCGCACCCGGCCATACCGACAGCATGGGTCGTACCTTCAAACGCGCGCTCACAGCCCCGTACCACGCCATCAAGGTGACCGGTGCGCTGTTTCACACCCAGGGCGGACTGGACATCGACACCGAAGCACGCGTGCTGCGCAGCGACGGCACGCCCATGCCCAATCTTTTTGCTGCTGGCGGCGCGGCCCGTGGCGTGTCGGGCCGAGGCGCTGACGGTTACATGGCGGGCAATGGTCTGCTCAGCGCGGTCGGTGGTGGCTGGCTGGCTGCCGGCGTGATGGCCTCTCAGCTGAAGCAAGCCTGACCTTGGAAAACCTGAAAGTATTTCTTCATGACCCTCGCACAAAGACTGCAGCAGCCTACGGCCTTGCTGGCTCCCGGCATCTACGACGCGCTGACCGCCCTGGTGGCCGAGCAGGCGGGTTTTGATGCGCTTTACCTCTCGGGTGCCTCGATCGCCTACACCCGGCTGGGTCGCTCCGATGTGGGTCTGACCACCGCCACCGAGGTGGCTGACAGCCTCGCGCGCATCACCGAGCGGGTACAACTGCCGGTGATCGTCGATGCCGATACCGGCTTTGGCAATGCCCTCAATACCCAGCGCACCGTGCGTGCCTTTGAACGCGCCGGCGCGGCCATGATTCAGCTGGAAGACCAGACCTTTCCCAAGCGCTGCGGCCACCTCGACGGCAAGGGCGTGGTGCCGGTGGCCGAGATGTGCGGCAAGCTGCGCGCTGCGCTCGATGCCCGGCACTCCAAGGACACCCTGATCCTGGCGCGCACCGACGCGGTGGCGGTCGAAGGCTTTGACGCGGCGATGGAGCGCGCCGAGCAATACCTGGCCTGCGGCGTCGACGCGCTCTTCATCGAAGCGGTGCGCAGCCCGGAGCAAATGAAGGCCGCTTGCGGCCGTTTTGCAGCGCGCATTCCCATGCTGGCCAATATGGTCGAAGGCGGCAAGACCCCGGTGCACAGCGCGGCGGCGCTGGGCGAGCTGGGCTACCGCATCGTGATTTTCCCGGGCGGCACCGCCCGCGCTGTATCGCACCTGCTGCGCCGCTACTACGCCAGCTTGCACCAGCACCAGACCACCGCGCCTTTCAAGGACGAGATGCTCGACTTCGACCAACTCAATGCCCTGATCGGTACGCCCGAGTTGCTGGAATTGGGCAAGAGGTACGAGGGCTGAGCGCACACCGTTGAGCCCGTGGCTCTAGCCAGAGGCGCTGCTCAGGTGGCGTCGCGCGCCTTGGCGAAATGGGTGCAGAGCCTGTCGATCAGTGACTGCGCGTAGCCAGGCAGGCTGCCGCGCTCGCGGGTCACGATGTAGCGTTCGCGCACGCTCCAGGGATCACTCAGATCGATCAGGGCCAGCCCCATGGCCTCCCGGTATCGGTAGGCGGTCGATTCGGGCACGATGCCCACGCCCACACCGGCGCCGATCATGCGGCACATCGCATCGAAGCTGGTCAACTGGATGCGCAACTTCATGGGGCGACCGATTTCCTCGGTGACTTGACTGAGAAAAAGCGACAGGGTGCTGCCCGGCTGCATGCCGATCGCGTCTTCGTCCAGGGTTTCTGCAAAAGCCACCTGGCGCCGACTGGCAAGATGGTGGCTGCGGGCAGTGGCCAACACCAGCCGGTCGGTGCTGAAATGCAGGCGTTCCAGGCCTAGAGTGTCGACTTGGCCTGCCACGATGCCCAGATCGGCATGACCGTCTAGGACGCCGCGGACGATCGCTGTATTGGGCTTTTCTTGCAAGTCAATGCTGACTTGTGGATTCTCGGCGAGGTAGGAGGGCAGCAACTCCGGTAGGAAGTCGGTTACCGCGGTGGTGTTGGCAAACACCCGCAGGTGGCCTCGATGACCGCCGGCGTAGTCACTCATGTCCATGCGCATCTGCTCGACCTGGTGCAAGATCATGCGGGCATGGTGTAAAAAGGCCTGTCCGGGTGGAGAAAGTTGTACGCCCCGAGCCTGCCGGTACAGCAGGGCCTGCCCGGTCTGGCCTTCCAGCGCCTTGATGCGGGCACTGACGGCTGCCAGGGACAGGTTATGCCGGCCAGCCGCTCGGGTGAGGTTGCCCTCTTCGGCTGCCGTGACGAATAACCGCAGGTCGTTGAGATCAAAGCGCATGCAGCGATCTTAGCTTTGCTGTAGAAAGCCTTCGTAAATTTCGAAGGCTTAACATGGAAAACGCGAATTGCCCTGTGTTGCCGAAAGTCAGACCATGTCGGTAATGCAGCGAACTGTCGTTCAGACATGAAGTCAACCCGTCCCCTGGATCACATCACGGTGGTTTCGCTGGAGCAGGCGATAGCCGCTCCGCTGTGCACCCGGCACTTGGCCGACCTGGGGGCACGCGTGATCAAGGTCGAGCGCCCAGGTTCGGGCGACTTTGCCCGCGCTTATGACAAGCGGGCCCGCGGGCAGGCATCTCATTTTGTTTGGGTCAATCGGTCTAAGGAGAGTCTGGCGCTGGACATCAAGCAGCTGAGCCATTTGGCAGCGCTGCGGGCGCTGATCGGCCGCGCCGACGTACTGGTGCAGAACCTGGCGCCCGGAGCCACTGCCAGGCTAGGGCTGGACGCTGCCACCTTGCAGGCAGTTCAGCCTTCACTCATCGTCTGCGACATCTCGGGCTATGGCCAGGACGGGCCCTACCGTGACCGTAAGGCCTACGATCTGCTGATTCAGGGCGAGGCCGGGTTGATCAGCGTGACCGGAACCGAGCAGGAGCCGTCGAAGGCGGGCAATTCGATTGCCGATATCGCTGCCGGCATGTATGCCTATTCGGCCATCCTTGCCGCGCTGATCCAGCGCGGCAAGACCGGCCGGGGCTCGCACATCGATGTGTCCATGCTCGAATGCCTGGTCGAGTGGATGGGCTACCCCCTCTACTACGCCATCGACGGTGCCGAGCCTCCGCCGCGCACCGGCGCCAGTCATGCCACCATTCCGCCCTACGGCCCGTTCCCCGTCGGCGACGGGGGAGCGGTGATCCTGGGTGTGCAAAACGAGCGAGAGTGGCTGCGCTTTTGCGATACGGTTTTGGGACAGCCCGCGCTGGCGCATGATGCGAGGTTTGTGAGCATCTCGCTGCGCCATGACAACCGCCGCAGCCTGCGCGAGATCATCGACGGCGTGTTTGCAGGTCTGACGACAAGCCAGGTGGTCGAGCGTCTCGAGCGGGCGCAAATTGCCAATGCCCGCATGAACTCCATGAAGGACGTCTGGGCCCATCCTCAGTTGCAGGCGCGCGCTCGCTGGAGCGAGATTGACTCCATCGGTGGCAAGCTGCCCGCGCTGTGGCCGCCGGCCCAGCACAGCAGCTTTGACTACTACCTCGGCGCCATTCCCCGGGCGGGCCAGCACACCCAGGCCATTTTGGATGAGTTGGGCATGCGCTTGTGAGGCCGCAGCGCTTTGAAATTCATCAACGACATTTAGCTTTGAAAAGAAATAGATCATGATCATTGTTGCCGTCGACACGGGTGGGACCTTCACTGACTTGGCCGCCTACGATATCGACAGCGGGCAGGTGCGCTACACCAAAAGCCTGACCACCTATGACGCGCTCGAACGGGGCGTTTTCGATTGCATGGCCAAGGTGGGTCTGGATCTGAGCGCCGCCAAGACCTTCAAGCACGGCACCACTTTGGTCATCAATGCGCTGCTTCAACGGGTCGGAGCCAAGGTGGCTCTGGTGACGACTCAGGGCTTTCGCGATGTGCTTGAGACCGGCCGTGGCAACCGGCCTGACCCGTTTGATCTTTACTACCGGCGCGACCCGGTGCTGGTGCCTCGCGATTTGCGCCTGGAACTGCCGGAGCGCATCTCAGGCGCCGGTGAGCCGGTGGTCGTGCCCGAACGCGAGCAGGTCCAGCGCTTGGCCGAACGCTTGCGCCAGATCGATGTGCAGGCGGTGGGCATTTCCTTTCTCAATGCCTATCTCAACGATTCACATGAGCGCCAGGTGCAGGCCTGGCTTCGGGAGATGCTGCCCGGCCTGTTCATTACCCGGGGCACCGAGCTGACCCGCGAATGGTACGAATACGAGCGCACCGCCACCGTCGCAGCCAATGCCTATGTGGGGCCGCAGGTGGCCGGTTATGTCCACACCATCGATCAGCGGCTGAGCGATCAAGGCTTCAAAGGCCAGTTTTTTCTGATGGGCTCCAGTGGCGGCGTGCTGGCGCTCGACAAGACTTTGACCTCGCCGATTTCACTGGTGGAGTCCGGTCCGGTGGGCGGCTGCATAGGCACCGCTGCTTATGCCCAGGCTCTGGGCCTGGACCATGCGATCGCGTTTGACATGGGGGGCACCACCGCCAAATGCGCGCTGGTTCACCAGGGGGATTTTGAAATCAAGTCCACCTATTACATCGGTGGCTACGCCCGGGGCTTTCCCATTCGCAGCGCGGTGCTTGATATCGTAGAGGTGGGAGCAGGCGGGGGTTCGATCGCCTGGGCCGACGAGCAGGGCCGCTTGTTTGTCGGCCCCCGCTCGGCCGGCTCGACGCCCGGACCCGTGGCTTATGGCAGAGGCGGGACCGAGCCCACCGTGACCGATGCCAATGTCATCCTGGGTCGGGTCGATGCAAGCTCCTTCCTGGGCGGAAGCATGCCACTGCGGCCCGATCTGGCCGATCAGCAGATGCGCGAGCGCCTGGCCGATAGGCTGGGCTATACCGGCGAGGACGGCGCCTGTCGCATGGCCGAAGGCATCATTCAAATCGCCTCAGTCACCATGGCTGGCGCGATCAAACGCATTACCCTGGAGAAGGGCTTGGATCCGCGCGAGTACGCGATGTTCGCCTTTGGCGGCG
>CANHGF010000118.1 GCA_947460065.1 Comamonadaceae bacterium | reverse complement strand
CATCGCTGAGGACGGGACGGGTATCGGGCAAGAGGCGCCAGACGGCCAACAGCAACACCAGTGCCAGCAGCAGCAAGACCAGAAAATTGCTTCTCCAGCCCCAGACCACATGCATCTGGCCGCCCAGCAGCGTGGCCAGCGGCGGGCACAAGCCCATGGTCATGCCGACGTAAGCCATCATGCGGGTGCGGTCACGGCCCACGAACAAGTCTTGCACCAGCGCCCTGCCCACCACCATGCCCGCAGCACTGCCTGCGCCTTGCAAGGCGCGGGCCCACAGCAGGGCCTCGAGGCTGTCGGCCAGCCAGGCCGCTGCACTGCCCAGCACGGCCAGAAACAGCCCGCCCATCAACACGCGCTTGCGGCCGAGTCTGTCAGACAGCGGGCCGTAAACCAGCTGTACCAGGCCATAGGCGGCAACGTAGAGACTGAAAGTCAATTGCACTTGGGCCTGTGATGCAGCGAACTGCTGAGGCCAATCCTGCATGGATGGTATGCACAAGGTCATGGCCAGCAAGCCAAAGGCCATTTGGGCCAACAGCAGGGCCACCAAGGCAGGACGTACAGCGCGGGATGGGGTCTGTGCCATGGCCGGTGGGCTCAGCTCACTCGGTTCGCTGCAAGCCGGCCGCAGCCACCGGCAGCTGTGCCGCCCGGGCCGGCTGCGGTGCAGGCGCGCGCAAGGGCCCGATCAGCGGCAGGCCGGCTTGCACTCAAAAGCGCCAGGTCCAGCCGCCGGTCAGGGTGCGCGAGCTCGCCCGCGGCTGATCGTCGTCAGTGCTGCGGATCAGGCCCAAGGCCCAATCCTGGGTTTTGCTGGGCGAATACACCGCCCCCAGCTCCACAAAGCGCGCGCGCAGGGCAGGGCCCTCGCTGCGCCGCGTGGACTGCTGACCTATATCGACGGCGAGCTTCCAGGACGGCTGCACGTCCCAGATGAGCGCGCCAGAAAAACGCTGGCGGCGCTCGTCGTCCTGAGCGTCCCGGTGGCGCTCACGCCCCATCTGCGCGTTCAGATGGGCCGAGCCAAACGGCAGCTCCTTTGATGCAATCAGGCTCAGCGCGTAGGAGGTCTTGCCTGGCCCTAAACCACGGCTTTCCTGCGAGCCGCTCACCGGCAGGATCAACTCGGGTTTGAGAGCCAGGCTGCTCTGGCTGGAGCCCCACTCCCAGAAGCGCCATTTGGCGCCTAGGCTCAGATTGCTCCAGCCCGAGGTCGATGGCTGGCCTGCCAGCCCCAAATACGAGGTGGCCAAAAAAACATCGGCGTGTTCATGCACGCCTAAGGTGTAGGTCAGGCCACTGGCCCGGTTGCGGCTGCGGTCCGCGCCTTGTCGCACTTTCTCTGAACTGTGGGCCAACTCCAGCTGCTGCCCGCCCTGCCCCTGAGTGCCGCTGTCGTCGGTGATCAGGGGCTGGGCCGCCTGTAGCGGAGCCAGCAGCGAGCCGGCCGTCAAAACACAAATCAGTGCGGACTTGATCATGGGCATTAGGGGATGAATCGTGGGAGAGTCGCCGGTAGGTAGGCGGTGGTTAGGCGGTGGTTAGGCGTTAGGGCCGGGCCCGGGTGAGCCTCAATGGCCAGCCTGTCGGCAGATCAATGCACACGCCCATCCCCCACTTTAGCCTCAAACTGTCTTTAATCATGCAGCAAGCGCGACATTGGTGAGAACCAGTAGCCACAAACAGCCAGGACCGATCTAGGATGAGGGCTGGCTACCGCAGGCTGCGGCCCGCATGATCTTGCAGCATCAAACCCTCACAAACCCCACAGCTTGAACCCGATGAAAAACTGGCTATTTTTGCTTCTCGCCACCTTCAGCCTGGGCTCGGCCCAGGCCTGGCCCGATGCCAACAAACCGGTCACCCTGGTCGTGCCCTTCCCGCCCGGCGGCTCGACCGACCTGATTGCCCGCACCCTGGCGCCCAAGCTGCAGGAACGCCTGGGCGGGCGCTTTGTGGTGGATAACCGCGCTGGCGCGACAGGCACCATAGGCACGGGCCAGGTGGTCCGTTCGCCGGCCGACGGCCAGACCCTGCTGGTGTCCTCACTGGGCCCCTTCGTGATTGCTCCGCACCTGATCAAGGCGCCCTATGACGCGCTCAAGGAGCTCGACTACATCTCGGTGGCGGTGCAGGCCCCCAATGTGCTGGTGGTGCCGGCCGCATCGCCGCACAAGTCGCTGGCCGATGTTCTGGCCTTCAGCAAGGCCAATCCCAACAAGATGACCTTTGCCTCCTCGGGCAACGGCAGCAGCGACCACCTGACGGCCGAGTTGTTCTGGCTGCAAACCGGTACCAGCGGCATCCATGTGCCCTACAAGGGCGGCGGGCCGGTGATGAACGACCTGCTGGGCAATCAGGTCGATTCGTCCTTCATGAACATCAACACCGCCATGCCGCAGATCCAGGCCGGTAAATTGCGGGCCCTGGCCATCACCAGCGCCAAGCGCTCGCCGCTGCTGCCCCAGGTGCCCTCGCTGGAAGAAGCCGGCATCAAAGACGCCAATGTCTATTCCTGGCAGGCCATCGCCGGCCCCAAGGGACTGCCGACCGAGCTCAAGAACCGGCTGCACGCGGCCATTGCCGCCAGCCTCAATGATCCGCAGATCCGGCCCAAGTTGCTGGAATTGGGCTTCGAGATCGTGGCCAGCACTCCCGAGCAGTTCAGCGCCTATCAGGCGGCCGAGTTTGCGCGCTGGAAGCGGGTCATCGAGACGCGCAATATCAAGGCCGACTGAAGCAGTCAGCGCTGGCGCACCGCTCAAGCCCCAGCCAGCCCCTGCGCAAAGCCGGCCAGGGTCTGGTTGAAGCGCTCAGGCACCTCCACTTCGGCCAGGTGGCCCACGCCCGGCCACAGCTCCAGCCTGGCTTGAGGCAAAGCGGCCAGCAGCAGGTCGGCGTTTTCCTGGCGCGGATTGATGCTGTCTTCTTGGCCCTGCACCATCAAGAGCGGCATGCTCAGATGCTGCAGATGGTCCAGACTGCAAAAGGAAGACAGGCGAAAGGCGGCAGCGTTTTCCAGGCCGCGTCGGTGCAGGCCGCGCGCCACCTCGGTCAGCCACACCCGCAAGGCCGCCGGCGCTTGCCGGCCCACCAGGTGATCGACGCCGCGGTCACCGTACTGGTAGGCGCCCAGACGGATGCGGGCAATGCGATCTTCATAGGCCTGGCGCCGCTGCGCCGACAGCTCACGCTGTCCGATACCGGCACCGCTGAGGAGCAGGCCGCGCACCCGCCCAGGCTGCGCGATCGCAAAAGCCTGGGCGACTGCCGATCCAAAAGAATGGCCGGCCAGCAGGCAGGTCTGGATCTGCAGGGCCTCGAGAAAATCAGCCAGCGCCTGCGCATAGTCAGCGGCCTGCGGCTGCTCGCAGCGCAAGTCATCACTAAGGCCGTAGCCAGGCGCATTCCAGGCGATCACCCGCCAGCGGGCAGACAGAGCTGCCAGCTGAAAGCGGAAATAGTCGGCATGCGCACCGATGCCGTGCAGCATGACGATGCAGGGGGCGTCCTTCGGACCGCTTTCGAGATAGGACCAGCGGTCGCCCAAGTAGCGCGGCTGTGCCAGCTGCGCAATGCGCGCCAGCCGCAAGGGCGGCAGCGCGGGCCAGGAGCCAGGGTCGGCCGCTGTAAGCTCATACTCATGCCCATGCCCCCGCACCGGCTCCGATTCCTTGTCCTGCCTAGAATGCGCGAGGCCGCTGGGGCTTGTGACTGGAGACAATTTCAATGACATATCGCGCAGTGGTGCGGACGCTGACTTTGGTGCTGGGGCTGCTCAGCAGCCTCGGACTGGCCTGGGCCCAAAGCCCCGAATGGCCAAGCCGGCCGGTGCGGCTGATCGTACCGTACCCGGCCGGCGGCGGCGTCGACATTCTGGCCCGGGCACTGGCGCAAAAGCTGCAAGAGCGCTGGCAGCAGCCAGTGACGGTGGACAACCGGCCTGGGGCCAACACGCTGGTAGGCACCGAGCTGGTGGCCCGGGCCAGTGACGGCCATACCTTGCTGCTGACCACCGATGCCACCTTCACCATCAACCCGCATCTGTACACCCGACTGCCCTATGACTTCGAGCGCGACTTTGCGCCGGTCTCGCGCATGGTCTCCTTCAGCCAACTCTTCGTCGCCACCGCCGCACTGCCAGCCAGCACGCTGCCAGAGCTGATCGCGATGGCGCGCAAGCAGCCCGGCCAACTCTCCTACGCCTCCTATGGCGCCGGCAGCCAGCCCCAGCTGGCCACCGAGATGCTCAAGCAAAAAGCCGGGGTGTTCATCGTGCACATCCCCTACCGCGGCATTCCGCAGGCGGTCAGCGCGGTCGTCAGCGGCGAGATCGCCCTGACCTGGGCCGGTATTCCTTCGGCACGGCCACATCTGCAGAGCAAGCGTATCAAGGCCCTGGCCTACGGCGGCAAGACGCGGCACCCGGCCTTCCCGGATGTACCCACCGTGGGCGAGCTGGGCTACGCAGAGGTCGATGCCAATGTCTGGGTCGGCCTGTTTGCGCCGATTGCCACGCCGCCAGCAGCGCTGCAGCGCATGGAACGCGACGTGGCAGCCACCTTGCGCGACCCCGGCTTCAAGGAACGCGAAATCGACGGCAAGGGCTATGACCTGGTCGGCGGCAACGGACAGGAGCTGGCACGCCACATACGGCAGGAGTTGCAAACCCGGGCCGGGCCCATCCGATATTCAGGCAGCCGGGTCGAATGAGCGCGCCGCAGGCGCTTGCGCCCAGCACGCGGCGCACAGTGCTGCTGCTGTCTCTGGCCTGCTTTGCCAGCATGGCCAGCCAGCGCATCTGCGACGCGATGTTGCCGGAGCTGGCGCGTCAGTTTGACAGCACCCTGGCGGCAGCCGCGCAGGTGGTCTCGCTGTTTGCGCTGGCCTACGGCCTGACGCAGCTGCTCTTTGGCAGCCTGGGTGACCGCTACGGCAAGCTACGGGTGCTCAGCTACGCCACCTTGGGCTGCGGCTTGGGCAGCGCGCTGGCAGCCTTGGCCGGCAGCCTGCAAGCTCTGGTGCTGGCCCGGGTGCTGGCGGCAGCCTTTGCGGCGGCCATCATTCCCCTTTCACTGGCCTGGGCCGGCGATGCGGTGCCCTACGAAAAGCGGCAGGAGACGCTGGCGCAGGTTGGCCTGGGCACTACCCTGGGGGTGTTCAGCGGCCAGGTACTGGGCGGCCTGTTCACCGACACCCTGGGCTGGCGCTGGGCTTTTGTGCTGATGACGGTGGTGTTCCTGCTGGTCGGTGCGCTCTTGCTGAACTACCGCCGCAGCGCTCAGGGGCCGGGCGATGGGCCGGCCCAAGGCGGGCCGCAGACGAGCATGCTCAATCAAACCCGGCATCTGTTGCGCGATACCTGGGTGCGCAAGATCCTGGGCTTTTCGCTTTGCCAGGGCGCGGCGGGCTTTGGCAGCATGGCTATTGCCGCCTCGCACCTGCACCAACGCCATGGCTTGGCGCTGTCATCGGCCGGCGCCATCGTGGCCCTGATGGGCCTCGGGGGCATGGCTTACATGAGCCAGGCCAAGCGCCTGGTGCCGCGCCTAGGGGAGAGCGGGCTGGCCATCAGTGGCGGTCTGGGCATGGCCTTGGCTCTGCTGACCCTGGCCTGGAGCCCCTGGTGGCTACTGACCGCGGCATTCATGATCTGGGGTGGATTTGCTTTTTTCATGCTGCACAACACGCTGCAAACCCTGGCCACGCAAATGGCGCCTCATGCACGTGGACTGGGCGTGTCGATGTTTGCCACCGCCTTGTTCTTCGGCCAGGGCGTGGGTGTGCTACTGGCTACAGCACTGATGGAGCACTGGAGCGCTAGCGTGGTGCTCAGTGGCGCAGCCGCCATGATGGCGGGCATCGGTGCGACGGTGAGGTGGCAGTTGCGCCAGCGGCGCGCCAGCCAGGGGCTGGCATGAGTCGGCCCGGGCCGACTCACCCGTGCGCTAACACCGCCTGACCAACTTCCAGGCTGTGATCCAGCCCTTCGAGCACGATGAGGTTCATGCCGAAGCTGACCGCACCATCGAGCCGACTGTCGCGGCGATAGCCGGCCAGTGTGCGCAGCACGGGCTGGCCAGGCGCGCCGGTCTGGGGATCGACATCAACCATCTGGCAGCGGCTGCAGGGCTTGACCGGCTTGAGCCGGATCAAGCCGGTGGCAGTGCTGATGACCAGTTCCTGAGTCCGGTCTTCGTCGTGCGCCTGCCAGGTGCCGGCCTCGCCGGCCGAAAGCACGATGTTGGGCCGAAAGCGGCCGATGTCCACCGGCGCCTGCCCGGCCGCAATCAGTCGCTGATTGAGCCCGTCGAGCGAAGGCTGGCTGATCAGGAGCAGTGGAAATCCGTCGGTGAACGTGTTCAAGGCGGTTTGCCCGCCGGTCCAGCGGCGGTCGGAGGGCCGCTCGAATTGCGGGTCAAAGCGCACCAGGCGCACCGGCCGACCCAGGAAGTCACTGAACCACTGAGCCGCTATCGGCCCCATGTCCCAGGCCTCAATGGCCTCGTCCCAAAGCCAGACTTTCATCGCCGACTCCACGCCCTCGAGCGTCAGGTGCAAAGGCAACATGCCCGGGGCGCGCAGCACCAGGTCCGACAGGCGCAGCTGCGGCTGCACCAAGGCCAGCCGCGGCTGCTCGCGCTGCGAGATGAACTGGCCCTGCTCGTCCACCACCATCCAGCTGCGGTCCAGGTCCAGGCCTTGATCGGTCAGCTGCGCCTGCTTGAGCACCACGGGAGCGCAAGACTTGATCGGGTAAATCATCAGCTGCGAGATGACAGCCTGTGCGAATTGAGTGTGTGCGCTCATGAATGTGTCTTTTGGTAAGGCCAGGGGCATGATTTTCACCGGCTTTCTACAATGCGCCATGACCCTGCGTTTTGATGTCTGCATCCGTGGCGACGGCATTGTCGGCCGCAGCCTGGCTTTGCTGCTGGCGCGCGAGCGGCTGAAGGTAGCGATCGCGCCGCTGCGGCCGGCTTCGCCGCAGGCCGATGTGCGCGCCTATGCGCTCAACCAGGCCTCGCGCGCGCTGCTTGAGCCGCTGCGGGTCTGGCCCCAGGACAGCGATCTCACAGCAGTCAGCGCCATGCAGGTTTGGGGCGACGAGGGCGGGCACCTGAGCTTTGACGCGGCCGGCGAGCTGGCCTGGCTGGTGCCCTCCAGCACCCTGGAGAGCCTGCTGGAGCAAGCCTTGCATTTTGCGCCGCAGGTCAGCCGACTCGAGCCTGGGCAAAGCGCTGCAGCGGCCTTGACCGTGATCTGTGAAGGCCGCGACAGCAGCAGCCGGCGCGAACTGGGCATCGGCTGGGACCAACGCCCCTATGCGCACAAGGCGCTGGCCGCACGATTGCGCAGCACAGCGCCGCATGGCGGCGTGGCGCGCCAATGGTTCAGAGGCGCCGACATCGTGGCGCTGCTGCCCCT
>CANHGF010000117.1 GCA_947460065.1 Comamonadaceae bacterium | reverse complement strand
GTCAGGGCAAAGGCCGGTGGCCGATGGTAAAGTCAGTTGGAGCTCGCGCGCCCAGGGCGTGCGCCCCCTGTGATTCACGCCTGCCACCGCAGCCCCTCGCCCATGAACGTCGGACTTGCCGTCAACCGCATCTGCCAACGCGCCCCTCACAGCCTGGCCCTCTTCGATGGCCAGCGCACCATGGACTATGCCACCCTGGAGGGCCGCAGCAACCGCCTGTCGCATCTGCTGCGTGGCACCTATGGCTTGGAGGCAGGCGAGCGGGTGGCCTTGCTGGTGCACAACCGCATGGAGGTGGTCGAGGTGCTGGTGGGCGTGAGCAAGGCGGCCATGGCTTATGTCGGCCTGAACTTTCGCATGACCGAATCCGAGCTCGATGCGGTGTTGAGCAATGCACAGGCGCGACTGCTGATCACCGAGCCCGAGTTTCAGGCCATGGCCGAGCGTCTGGCGCAGGCCCATGGGCTGCGTCTGCTGGTGCTCGATGAGGGCGGCAGTTATGAGCCGGCGCTGGCCGCTGCCAGCGCGGCGCTGGGCCCCTGGGCTGACACCGCCTTTCCCAAGGCCCCGTTTGCCATCGTCTACTCCAGCGGTACCACCGGCTTGCCCAAGGGCATCTTGTTCGACCATGCGGCGGCCCTGCAGCATGGTGCGGTGGCCTGTCTGGAGTATGAGATCACAGCCGAGTCGCGCTACCTGATCCAGATCCCGCACAGCTCCTGCGTCAACATCACCATAGTGCCGGCCTTGATGGCCGGGGCGGCGGTGGGATTTGCCGAAAGCCGCGGCTTCAACGGCTTTGCCCTGTGCGAGGCGGTGCAGCGACATGCGGTGACGCACACTTTTCTGGTGCCGACCATGCTGGCCACGCTGCTCGAGCAGGACCCCGGTGATTTTCCGCAGCGCCTGGCCTCGCTCACCACGCTCGGTTATGGCTCCGCGCCGATTCCTGCCGACCGCCTGCGCCAGCTGATCGAGCGTTACGGCCCCATCTTCATCCAGCTCTACGGCATGGCCGAGATTGCCTCCATCGGCACCTTGCTGCGCAAACAGGACCATGTGGCCGCGCTCGGCGACAAACCGCAGCTGCTGGCCTCTTGCGGCCAGCCGTCCTACGCCACCACAGTGCGGGTGGTCGGACCCGACGGCGCGTCTGTGGCCACCGGCCAGAGCGGTGAGATCGTCTTTGGCGGGCCGCACACCATGCTCGGCTATTTCCGCGAACCCGAGCGCACCGCCAAGAGCCTGATCGGCGGCTGGCTGCATTCGGGCGATGTCGGGCGCATGGACGAGGACGGCTACTTCTACATCGTCGACCGCATCAAGGACCTGATCATCCGGGGCGGCCATAACCTGGCGCCCAGCGAGATCGAGACAGTGCTCTACCGCCATCCAGCCGTGCTCGATGCCGCCGTGGTCGGGATTCCGGACGACAAATGGGGTGAAGCCGTGCTGGCCCTGGTCACACTCAAGCCCGGCGCCACGGCCAGCGCCGATGAACTGCTCGCCCTGTGCCAAGCCTCCAAGCTGTCCTCGATCAAGCAGCCCGAACGGGTGCAGATCATTGCCAGCATGCCGCGCAACACCATAGGCAAGATCGACAAGAAGGCGCTGCGCGAACCGTTCTGGGCCGGCCGCCGCCAGGTCTAAGACGGCTGCGGCAGACGCCAGCACGGGCTCCGCGGCGCCCATGCCGCAACCCCGACCGATCACCGGCGGGCCAGCAGCAGCGAAGCTGCCTGTGCCGCTGTCATGCCGACCCGCACCCCGGCAGCCCGGGCCAGGGCATTGCAGGCGCTGATGATGCCCTCGTGGTAGCTGCTCAGCCCGTCGCCCATGCGCGCCAGTCGCGCATCCACCGTCGCGCCGGCCAGACCCTCTGACTCCACCATTGCCAGGCCGGCCATGCCCGCATCGTCACGCCCCTTGCCGCCGTCGGAGCAGATGAAGCCGAAAGGTCGGGCCCTGAGCAGATAGGGCACGGCGCTGCGGCCGGTGTGCCCGGCCGTCACCAGCACATTGCGCACATCTTCCGGTAGGGCAAAGGCGATCGAGTCGGTGCACACCACCTGCCGGCCGTCAGCCGCCGTCTCCATGACGGTGCGGTTGGTCACCTCGCTGGCCAGCGGTTGGGCCGGTTCACGTTCGAGCATGGCCAGGGCCGCCTCGCGCACGGGCATGCCCAGGCGCACGCCGCAATCGGTCGCAGGACGGTTGGCAAAGCTGATGCGGCCCTGTTGGTACAGGTCCACGCCGTCACCCAGGCGCACGCCCATCACATCAGCGGTCGCCGCCGCGATGTTCAAGGCTTCCAGGTACCACAGGCCAGCCACCGAGGCGCCGGCCGGGCCGACCCCGCAGTCGATGCCGATGGCCCCCCGTGGGCCTTGCGCGGCAATGAAGCGCGCCGGCAGCACGCCGCAGTAAGAGGCATTGACGACCACGTCGCGGCCGCGGTTGTCCTCGCCGACGTCATAGGCCGAATCCATGGCCATGATGCGGCCCCGTGAGCCTGCATAGAGTTCGGTTTGCGCGCCCATGGTCAGAGCAGGGTCTCGCCACCGTCGGGCACGGTGGTGGTTCCGGTCATGAAGCCGGCATCATCAGAGAGCAAGAAACACACCGGTCCAGCAATGTCCTCGGCCTCCCCAACCCGCTTGAGCATGTTCAGGCTGGCAGCCTGTGCTGTGCCCTTGTCCATGTCGCCGCCGCCACGCATCTTCCACAGCGGTTCGGTCATGCCGGTGCGGATGCGCCCCGGCGCCACCACATTGACCCGCACCAAGGGCGCGGCCTCCATCGCCAGTTGGCGGGTGAATCCGGCAATCGCACTCTTGGCCGCGCCGTAGGGCGCGTTGAAGGGCTGCGCCACGATGGCCGCGATCGAGGCCACATTGACGATGGCGCCGCCGCCTTGGGCACGCATGATGGGTAGCACGTTCTTACACACCAAAAAGGTGCCGCCCACATGAACGCCCATCATGCGGTTCCAGCGCTCGAGCGTCCATTCCTCGATGGGACCGAAATCGGCATGACCGGCGGCATTGAAGGCCGCATCAATACGGCCGAAGGTCTTCATGGCCGCGGCCACCGCATCGCGCACGCCCTCTTCGCTGGCCACATCGCAGGCCAAGCCGATCGAGCCCGGCAATTGAGCAGCCACCGCCCGTGCCCGGTCGCCGTCGATGTCGAGCAGGACCACCCGTCCGCCATCCTGGGCATAGCGGCGGGCGACCGCCGCGGCCAGTCCCGAACCTGCGCCCGTGGCCAATAAGACCTTGCCCTCAAAACGTTTTGTCATGCTTGGCTCCCAGGGTTAAAAAATGGAAAGACCTTGCGTCAGCATCAGCCCGACTGTGTAGCGAAGAAGGACAGCAGGGCCTGGGCGGTTTGCGGGGCGGCATGCTCTGGGAACCAATGCCCCCCGGGGACCGTACCCACACGCAGATCGGCGCAGCGCGCGCGCCAGGCCGCCTCGATGTCCATCAGCGTACACATCAGCCCGTTAGCCCCCCACAGGGCCAGCGTCGGACAGGCCAGTCGAACATGCAGATCGGCCTCATCATGGTCCAGGTCTATGCTGGCCCCGGCACGGTAGTCGCAGCAGGAGGCATGAATCATGGCCGGGTCCCGCCAGCAGCGCCGGTACTCGGCCAGCATCTGCGGCTCGAAGCTCGCCAGCCCCTTGCCGCCGACCGCCACCAGGCAGCTCTCGAAATAAAAGTCGGGGTCGGCGCCGATCAGGCGCTCGGGATAAGGCGCCGGCTGCGGCAGAAAATACCACTGCCAGTACGTCTGCGCGATCTTCTTATTGGTCTGGTGGTACAGGGCATGGGTAGGCACCAGGTCCAGCACCGTCAATGAGCGCACCTGCTGCGGCCAGTCCAGTGCCATGCGGTGGGCCACGCGGCCGCCCCGGTCATGGCCCACCACATGAAAGCGCTCATGGCCCAGGGCCCGCATCAGGCCCACCTGGTCGGCCGCCATGGCGCGGAAGGCGTAATTGGAATGATCGGGCAGGCCCGCGGGCTTGGAGGAGTCGCCATAGCCACGCAGGTCGGCGCAGACCACGGTGTGTTTTTCCGCCAGCAGCGGTGCGAGCAGGGCCCATTCGGACAGGGTCTGCGGATAGCCGTGCAGCAGCAGGACCGGATCGCCCTGGCCACCTGAGACGCAATGGATGCTGACCTCACCGACCTGCACATGACGACGCTGGAAGCCTTCGAACAATGCCATGGCTGTGCCCGCTGCTTAGGCCAGGGTGGAGCGAAACATCAGCCGCCGGTTCTCTGGCAGGTCCAGAGAGTCAAAGTCGTAGTCGATGGGCGCGTAGTGCATGGCGCAGCGGTTGTCCCAGAAGATGATGTCGCCCGGTGCCCAGCGGTGGCGGTAGGTGTGCGCTGGGCACACGCTGAGCCGGAACAAATAGTCCAGCAGCGGGGCGCTTTCGGCCACGGTCCAGCCTTCAAATCGATCGACCATCTGCTCGCTGACGAACAGGGCCAGCCGGCCAGAATCTTCGTGTCGGCGCAGTATCGGATGGAAGGTGCCGCTGAGTTCCTCCAACTCTCCCTCCTTCACGCTGGAAAAAGGCCGACGACCCGTGCTGGACAGGGTGCGCGAGCTAAAGAGCGAGTGAAAGGCACGCATCGAGCCCAGCGTGGCCCGCAGCCCCTCTGAGAGGGCCTCGCAAGCCTGGTACATATTGGCGAACATGGTGTCACCGCCGAATGCTGGCGCATGAACGCAGCGCAGCAGCGAGGCGCGGGCGGGCACGGGCATGAAGGACTGGTCCGAATGCCATTGCTGGGCGGCATTTTCGGTTTCGGAGCGTTTGCCGTCGGTCTTGATATTGGTGACCTTGAAGAGGTCGGGGTAGCCTGGCGGGGCATGCCTGCCCAACAGACCGGTCTTGGCCAGCGGGCCGAAGCGGCGGGTGAAGTTCAGGTGCTGGTCATGATCCAACTGCTGCTGGCGAAACAGCAAGATACCGCGCTCGCCCAGCAACTGCCAGAGCGCTTCGATGGTGGATTCGGCGATGTCTTCGGGGCGCGTTAAATCCAGACCGTCGACCTGGCTGCCGGTGCGCCACGACAGCGGCTGCACCTTCAGGCCCGCCTGCTCCAATGTGGCCTGGACCTGCATCTCTTGGGTGGGGGCGCTCATGGTGCAGGCCTTTAGGCCTTCAGGCCAGGGTGGAGCGGAACATGAGGCGGTGATTTTCGGGCCGGTCCATGCCCGCAACATCGTAGTCCAGCGGCGCATAGTGCTGGGTGCACCGGTTGTCCCAGGCGATCAGGTCGCCCGGCTGCCAGCGGTGGCGATAGGTGTGGGCAGGATGCTCGATCAAGTGGCACAGGTGGTCGAGCAGCGGCTTGCTTTCAGCCACGGTCCAGCCTTCGAAATGGTCCACCATCTGGTCGTTGATGTAGAGCACCTTGCGGCCGGTGTCCGGGTGGGTCATGACCACCGGATGCCAGGCGCCCTCGACCCGTGCCGCCTCCTCCGCGCTCATGGGTTTGCGGTTGCTCATCACCAGGCAGCGGGTATTGAACAGGGTATGGAAGGCGCGCAGCGTGCCCAGGGTGGCCTTCAGGCCATCGGACAGACTGTCGTAGACCGCGTACATGTTGGAGAACATGGTGTCGCCACCGAATTGCGGCGCAATCTCGCAGCGCAGCATCGAGGCGCGTGCCGGCACCGGCAAAAAGGACTGGTCGGTATGCCACTGCTGGGCGGCATTCTCCGTTTCGGAGCGCTGTCCATTGGACTTGATGTTGGTCACCGTGAACAGGTCCGGGTAGCCCGGCGGCGCATAGCGGCTGGTCATGCCGGTGGCCGCCAGTGGACCAAAGCGCCGCGTGAAAGCCAGGTGCTGCTCATGGTTGAGGCCCTGACCGCGAAACAGCAAGATGCCGCGTTCACCGAGCAGACGCCACAGGCCAGAGATGGTCTCCTGCGGGATGCCTTCGCTATGCCTGAGGTCCAGGCCGCTGACCTCGGTACCCAGGCGCCAGGACAGTGGCTTGGTCTGTACGCCGGCAATTTCCTCGGTCTTGGAAGCGGCTAAAACTGGCGGGGTGGCTTGCAACATTTCGGTCCCTTTCGTCGCTCAGTGGGCTGGTCGCGCAATGACGCGCTGACCGTCGAAATTGTCCCGGCCTTTGCGCCGGATCAGATCCCAGGTCACATCCAGGTAATTGGCGCGCGCCAGCACCGCCTTCATTTCGGCACACAAATGCTCAGGCATCTGCGGTGCGTCGGCCGGCAGGGTGACATCGAGCCTGGCCGCATAGTCCAGCGTCACATGCAGCGCGCTGGCAGCGGCCAGACTGGCGCCGAAGGTGATGGCGCCGTGCCAGGGAATGATGATGGCAATGTCGCTGTCCTTGAGGGCCGGGCCGATGGCCGAAAAATCATCGCTGGGGCTGACGCAGGTGCGCTGGTCGAAATAGGTGCACAGGTTGTGCAAATTACGCACGGGCCGTCCGAATGCGGACTGAGCCGTCAGCCAAAAACCATGGGTGTGCACGATGGCCTGGACATCGGGCCGCTGCTTGTAGATCCCGTGATGAAAAGTCTGCCCCAGGCTGACCATGGTCTCGCATTCCAGCACCCGACCGTCAAAGTCCAGCAGCGCTATGTCTTGCAGACGCATCTCCTCGAAGGTCTTATCGAAGGCATTGATATAGAACCGGGGCTGACCCGGCACACGCACCGACACATGGCCGCCGATCGACGGGCCGAGTCCGTAGGCGGCCAGGCCGCGAACCGCCTCCAGCACCTGCTGACGTAAATCCTGATCGCTCATGGTCTGGCCTCCTCGGTGTGCGGATGGTGCTAATGCGGCGCAGACTGCGCTGGCTTGGGCTGGGCCCGTCCCAGGTAATGGGCGATGACCTCGGGGTCTTCGGCCAGCGTCGCGCTGGCGCCCTGGTGGACCACCTTGCCTTGCTCGAGCACATAGGCCCGGCTGGTGGCGCGCAAGGCGGCCCGCGCGTTTTGCTCGACCAGCAAGATCGTCAGGCCTTCTTTGTTGAGCTCGCGCAGCGCGCCAAGCACCTGCCTGGCCAGCAGGGGGGACAGGCCCAGACTGGGCTCGTCGAGCAGCAGCATCCGCGGCGCGCCCATCAGGGCCCGGCCGATGGCCAACATCTGTTGCTGACCGCCTGACAGTGAGCCGGCGCGTTGCTGTCCACGCTCCTCGAGGATGGGAAAGAGCCTGTAGATGCGGCGCAAGTCGTGGGTGGGCGCGCGTCCATGCAGGGCGGTCACACCCAGCTGCAGGTTCTCCAGCACCGTCAGGTCACCCAGGATCTGGCGTACTTCGGGGACCTGCAGCAGTCCAGCCCTTGATGTGAGAAAAGCCGCCTGGCCCTGAATAGGGCGGCCCTCCAGCTCAATGCTGCCGCTGCTGGCGCCCACCAGCCCGCTGATGCAATTGAGCAGGGTCGATTTGCC
>CANHGF010000116.1 GCA_947460065.1 Comamonadaceae bacterium | reverse complement strand
GGATCTGCGCACCCTCTTCCAGCGGCAGCTCGCCCTCAGGCACCAGCAGGCCAACCAGCTGCGCCCGGCCTTGCGGCCGTGCCAGATCGCGCTGCAGGGAACGCTTGCCGACAAAGTCGGTCTTGTCCATGCGCACCGCCCAGGCCAGACCAAGATCCAGGGGGTTGATACATCCGTCGACTTCATGGCCGACCGAGATAAAGCCTTTTTCCACCCGCAGCACATGGTTAGCTTCTGAGCCCATGACGGTCAGGCCCAAGCGCTGCCCCTCATGAACCAGTTGCTGCCACAGACCCAGGGCATGACTGGCCGGCAAATGAATCTCATAGCTGAGTTCGCCGGTGAAGCTGACCCGAAACAGTCGCACCGCCTGCCCGCCCAATTCGGCGCTTTGCATGGACATGAAGGGAAAAGCGCTGCGCGCTAAATCAATGCTGCAGTCACAGGCCGCCAGCAGCTCGCGCGAGCGCGGGCCGCACACCACCAGGGCTGCCCACTGGTCGGTCACCGGGGTCACGAAGGCCTGGAGTCGACCCTGGAAATGAATCTGCAGCACCGCCTCCAGCCAGGCATGGACCGCCTGGGCCTGGCCGCTGGTGGTGGTGATCCACCAGCGGCCCTCATCCAGCCTGAAGACGGTGCCGTCGTCAAAGATGCGGCCGTCTTCACGCAGCATCACCGCATAGCGACCCCGCCCGTCCTTGAGGTCGGCTAGCCGGCAGGCATAAACATGTTCGAGCAGTTGCAGCGCCTGAGGACCGGTGACTTCAAACTTGCCCAGCGGCGAGCTGTCGTACAAGCCCACCGCCTCGCGGCAGGCCCGGCATTCACGCTCGAGCGCCTGCGCCAGGGTCTCGCCCGGCCGCGGGTAATAGCCGGGTCTGCGCCAGTTCTGGCCCGACTCGTACATCACCGCACCGGCGGCCTCGTGCCAGGCGGTGATCGGCGTGCGCCGAACCGGGCGGATCAGCTCGCCCGGCTCGAACCCGGCCACCGCGGCAAAGGGCAGCGGCGTATAGGGCGGCCGCAAGCGGGTCGGTCCGAGCTGGCCAGGGGACAGGCCCCGCAGCTGCGCCATCAGCAAAGCGCCATTGAGGCTGGAGGTTCTGCCCTGGTCCGACCCCATGCCCAGGGCGGTGTAGCGCTTGAGGTGCTCGGGCGCTTCATAGCCTTCGCGCTGAGCCAGCTCGACATCGTCCAGAGTGACATCGCTGGCCAGGTCCACAAACACACGGCCCCGGCCCGGCGCGGGCCAGACGACGGCGCTGCACCGATCGCTCCGGCTGGCCAAATCGGGCAAGGGCAGAGGCGCCAGCTTCAGGCCCAAGGCCTGCGCCACCTGCTGCGCACCCTGGCGGGCCGAGGCTAAAACCCGGGTGCTGTCCTGGTGTCCGGCCGCAGCGCCTATGGGCACACCCGCTGGCCCGGCAGAAGGCACCATGCCGTGCAGCTGCGTGTCATAAGCACTGGCGCCGCCGGCCTGGGCGTGCAGGGCCAGGGCGCTGCTCCAGCCACCGGAGACGGCCAGCAAATCCGCTGCATGCCATTGGGTGCGACCGTCGTTATCGCGCAATGCCACCGCTTGCAAGCGCGTGCGGCCGCGGCAAGCCGCCACGCTGCTGCCCAATTGCACCCGCAAGCCGCGCTGCTCGGCTTGGTGCAGCAGCTGCGGATGCACCTCAGGGCGTTGGTCGGCCAGCATCAGCACAGGCAGTCCCGCGTCATGGGCCTGAAAAGCCGCAGTCCAGGCCGCATCGTTGTTAGCGGCCAGCACCATCTGCCGGCCCGGCGCTACCGCCCAGCGGCCCAGGAAGCTACTGACCGCGCCAGCGAGCATGATGCCCGGGCGGTCGTTGTCCGGAAACAGCAAGCCACGCTCAATCTGCCCGCTGGCCAGCAGCATGTGCGAGGCGCGCACCTTCCACAAGCGTTCCTGGCCAGGGCGGCTGCGGTCGATGGCCACGAACAGCCCGTGATCGTGCTGGGCCACCACCTGGGCGTTGGGCCAGCGCTGCACGCTGGGGCAGGCATCGAGGGCCTGCACCGTCTCGGCGATCCAGTCGTCCACCTCGCAGCCCGCAGGCCGGTCCAGCCAGCGCCCGCCCGGCTGCGGCGCATCATCGGCCAGGATCACCCGTGCACCGGCTTCGGCCAGGGCCCTGGCCGCCCACAAGCCGGCCAGGCCCGCCCCCACCACCAGTACATCGGCATGGGCAAAGCGGCGCTCATGGTCCACCGGCTCGGCAGGGCGATCGGGCATCCGGCCCAGACCGGCTGCATGGCGCAAAGCGCGCTCGAACCAGGGCCAGGCCCAGGCCGGCGACTTGAAAGCCTTGTAGTAAAACCCAGCCGGCAGCCAGCGATGCAGCAAATCAGCCCAGGCCATGGGGTCCAAGCTCGGCCAGCCCTGCTGACCGACAGCACGCAGGCCCTGCACCAAGGGCTCGGTGGTGGCCAGCACATTGGGCTCGCTGCGCGGGGCCTGCAAGCCCACAAAGGCACAGGGCTCCTCCCAGCCCGCAGCGAAGACGCCGCGCGGGCGGTGGTATTTGAAGCTGCGCGAGAGCACATCCACTCCCTGGGCCAGCAAGGCCGAGGCCAGGGTGTCACCCGCCAGGCCCTGCAAGGGCCGGCCATTGAAGCTGAAGTCCAGGGGCTGCGAGCGGTCGATCAGACGCCCACCGCTGCTCAAGCGCCAGCCGCTCATGCGCCCTGCCCCGCCGCCCGGGCCTCTAAAACAGCCTGGGTGTGCGGATCGCGCCGCACCACAAGCCAGCCGCGGCAGCCATGCACATGCCACCAGTGTTCAAGCACCGGCGCATCCGGGTTGTCGCGCTGGTAGAGCTGATCGGCCCAGGCCGCGTCATCGAGCGCCTCGGGCTGTGCCGGTCTGGGATTGAACTCGCCGGTCGCGATGAATTCATGCTCGCTGCGCGGGCCGCAATGGGGACAGGAAATTTGCAGCATGGTCGGGGCTCAAAACCGGTTGGAGGCGCTGGCCGTCTCAAAGAGCAGCCGGCCGCTGGTAAACCGCTCCAGCGAGAAAGGGGCGCAGTGCCGGTCAGCCTGGCCACGGGCCAGCAGCCCTGCCAGGCTGCGGCCGCCAGCCGGAATCGACTTGAAGCCCCCCGAACCCCAGCCAGCGCTGACGCACAGGCCCTCTACCTCGGTGGTCGACAGGATGGGCGAGGTATCGGCCGACAGGTCGATGGCCCCGCCCCAACTGCGCATTAGCTTGACCCGGGCCAGGGCCGGAAAGAGCTCGAGCAGGCTGGCCACGCAGTCTTCGATCACGCTGAACTGACCGCGCTGCGTCCAGGACATGCCGGCATCGGGACCGCCGCCAATCACCAGCTCGCCCTTGTCCGACTGGCTGAAATAAATGCCCAGCGCCGGGCAGGAGACGATCACATCGAGCATGGGCTTGAGCGGCTCGGAGACAAAAGCCTGCAGGGTCAATGTTTCCAAAGGCAGTCGCAGGCCGGCCATGCGCGCAAGCCGGCTGGTCGAGCCGGCCACCGCCAGCCCCAGACGCTCGGTGGCGATGCGTCCGCGGCTGGTCTGCACCGCCTGCACCCGACCCGCATGGAGCTCAATGCCATGGACCTCGCAGTTTTCGATGATGTCGACCCCCACCGAGCTGGCGGCGCGGGCATAGGCCCAGGCCACCGCGTCATGGCGCACGGTACCCGCCCGGCCCTGCCAGGCACCGGCCAGCACCGGCAAGCGCTGGCTGACCTCGCGTCGCAGCAGCGGAAGCAAGCGATAGACCGCGTCGGCATCGATCAATTCATAGTCGGCCCCAACCAGGCGCATCGCATGCATGCGCCGGCGCGCATCGCGCAGCTTGGCCCAGGTTTGGATGATCTCGATTTGCCCGCGCTGGCTGACCATGAGGTTGAAGTCCAGCCGCTGACTCAGGTCTTCCCACAAACGCAGGTTCTCGTCCTGAAAGCGGATGCCGGGTTCGCGCAAGTAGTTGGAACGGATCACCGTGGTGTTGCGCCCGGTGTTGCCGCCGCCCAGCCAGCCACGTTCAAGCACCGCCACCCGACTCAGACCCTCATCGCGCACCAGGTGCCAGGCCGTGGCCAGGCCATGGCCACCGCCGCCGACCACCACCGCGTCGTAACTGGCCGCCGGCTCGGCCGAGCGCCAGGCCCGCGGCCAGCCTCGGTGTCCGCTCAAGCCTTGACGCAGTAATTGGAGGAAGCTGTATCTCACGTTGAACAGGTCGGGCGTGTAGGCAAGCCCAGGCTCGCATCGGCTGAAACTGCTAACATTGTCAATCTTTTTCGCCCGCGGGCGAGACGTCGATGCGCGATACATTTGTCGCGTCTGCCCCCACTCCTACGACTCTTTTTTGCGAGAAGCTGCCATCATGAAATTTCTCAAGTCCCTGCTGGCCATGACCTTGCTGGCCTTCGCTGCACTGAGCCAGCCGGCCCTGGCCCAAACCGCCCCAGGCAAAAACCGCCTGCAAGTCATCCTCGAGCGCGGCACCTTGCGCGTGGGCACCACCGGTGACTTCAACCCCATGTCTATCCGCGATGCGGCCACCAACAGCTACCGCGGCTTTGACGTCGAGGCCATGGAACAACTTGCCAAAGATATGGGCGTCAAGATTGAATGGGTTCCGGCCGAATGGGCCACCCTGGTGACCGGCATCACCTCCAACCGCTACGACATCTTCTCTGGCGCCTCCCTGAGCATGGCCCGGGCCAAAACAGTCGCCTTCTCCGACCCCTACATTGAAGCGGGCACTGTGCCGGTGATTCGCCGGGCTGATGCCGCCAAGCTGGCCAGCTGGTCCGACCTCAACCGCAGCGGCACACAGATCGCCGTCTCATTGGGCACCGTGTTTGAAGAGCAGGCCAAAGCCCATTTCCCGCAGGCAGCGGTCAAGTCCATTGAAAAGCCGGCCACCGGCTATCAAGAAGTGCTCGCCGGCCGCGCCGTAGCCACCATCACCAGCAATGTGGAAGCAGCCACCCTGGTCAAGACCTACCCGAACCTGACGGTGATCGCCAAGGCCGAGCTGCGCAACAAGCGTCCGTTTGCCTACCCTCTGCCGCAGGGCGAGCCGGTCTGGACCACCTTCGTCAACAACTGGATCGCACTGAAGAAGTCTGAGGGCTACTTTGACACGCTCGAAGCCAAGTGGCTGGGCCGCTGAGCCCACGCACTGAAGCGCCGAGATGACGCGCCTTGCGGCCGCGCTAGCGGCGCTGGCCTTGCTGCTGGCCGGCTGCTCCAGCACCGGTGACACCAGCGCCTACACCTGGGGCTGGTACATCCTCAATCCCTTGAGCGATAAGGGGGCGTCCAACCTCTCTTTTCTGCTCGCCGGCATAGGCCTGACGGTTGGCCTTTCGGTAGCGGCCATTTTGGTCTCGGTTCTGCTCGGGGTGTTTCTGGCGCTGTCGGCCCTGTCAAACTCCCGGCCGCTGCGCCTGGTCTCGCGCGGCTATGTGGAGGTGTTTCGCGCCATTCCGCTGCTGGTGCTGCTGCTGTGGGTCTACTACGGTCTGCCCATGCTGACCGGTCTGCAGTTCGGCGCCTTTGCCGCCGGGGTGATTTCACTGGCCCTGTCAGACGCGGCCTTCGAGGCAGAGATTTTCCGTGCCGGCATACAGGCGGTGGCTAAGGGCCAGCGCGAAGCAGCACAGACCTTGGGCCTATCGAGCCGAGACACCTTCCGCTTCGTGATTTTTCCGCAGGCCATACGCACCATCCTGCCGGCGCTGGGCAACCAGTTCGTCTATGTGCTCAAGATGAGTTCGTTGGTCTCAGTCATTGGTCTGCAGGAATTGACCCGCCGGGCCAATGAGCTCAACGTGACCGAATACCGGCCGCTGGAGATCTATACCGCCCTGGTGCTGGAATACCTGCTACTGATTCTGCTGACCTCCTGGGGCGTGCGGCGCCTGGAGCGGCGCATGGCGGCAGCGGTTCGGTAAGCCTAGAGGCGGCCTGGGACGCACCCAAGTGGTGAGCCTCAAAAAGCGCACGATAGCCCTTGAGAACAAAGACTTGCCACCCAAACAAGCGGTCAAAGCCGTGTCTGGGCTCAGCGCAAGGCGCGGTAGATCTGCTCAGCCAACGTTTTTGAGATGCCGTCAACGGTGGCCAGGTCTTCGGCGCTGGCCGAGCCCACCCCCGTGATACCGCCAAAGCGACGCAGCAGGGCTGCGCGCTTGCGCGGGCCTATGCCGGGAATGTCTTCCAAGCGACTTGTCACGCGCACTTTGTCGCGCTTGGCGCGCATGCCAGTAATGGCATAGCGGTGCGCCTCGTCGCGGATCTGGGCCACCAGCATCAGGGCAGCCGAGTCGCTGCCCAGGTAAACCTTCTCTCGACCGTCGGCAAACACCAACTCCTCGAGACCCACCTTACGGCCCTGCCCTTTTTCAACGCCGACGATCAGGCCCAGGTCCAGGCCCAGTTGTTCAAACACCTCCCGCGCCACCCCAACCTGGCCCTTGCCACCGTCGATCAGGACCAGATCGGGCATGCGCAGGCGCTCATCAGTGGGCTCACCCTCGCGCAGTGCCTCAGCCAAGGGGCGATAGCGTCGCAGCAGGGCTTGCTTCATGGCGGCATAGTCGTCGCCCGCCGTGACACCCTCTATGCCGAATCGCTTGTACTGCGCGGCCTGCATCCGGTGCTGAGCAAACACCACGCAGGAGGCCTGGGTCGCCTCGCCAGCGGTGTGCGAAATATCGAAACATTCGATGCGCAAGGCCTGCAGATCGGTCTGGGGCAGGTCCAGGGCTTGCGCCAGCGCTCGGGTACGGGCCTGCTGAGAGCCTTCCTCGGCCAACAGACGGGCCAACTGCAGGTCGGCATTTTTTTGCGCCATTTCCAGCCAGAGGCGACGCTGCTCGCGGGGCTTGTGCACGGCCTGTATCTTCACGCCCGACTGTTCGGACAAGAGCGCAATCAGCGAGCGCTCGACCGCATGGCTGAGCAGCAGGGTCGGCGGCGGGCTCAGGTCGATGTAGTGCTGCGCGATGAAAGCCTGCAAGACCCAGGCCTCGACCTGATCGTTGCGGTCAGCGGCAGGCAGGTCGGCCGCTTCAGGCTCATCAAGACCGGCCAGATCGACCGCACTTTCGACATGGGTCGGGAAATAGGCCCGGTCGCCCAGATGCCGCCCGCCACGCACCATGGCCAAGTTGACGCAGGCACGCCCGCCCTGAACACGCACGGCCAGGATGTCGGCGTCCTTGTCGGCCTGGACCTCCATGGCCTGTTGATGCAAGACCCGTGAAATGGCGCGCATCTGGTTGCGCACCTCGGCAGCCTGCTCGAATTCAAGTTGCTCGGCATGGCCCAGCATCCGAGCTTCCAGCGCCTGCAAGATCTCCTGAGTCTGGCCCTGCAAAAACTGCTGGGCATGCTCGGTGTCGCGGGCGTAGGCCTCAGGTGAGATCAGCGCCACACAGGGCCCCGAGCAACGCTTGATCTGATAGAGCAGGCAAGGCCGCGTGCGGT
>CANHGF010000115.1 GCA_947460065.1 Comamonadaceae bacterium | reverse complement strand
GGCGGGGGTGCGCAGGCCCTGTACAAGGAACGCTACTGGCATGAGCGCGAGTTCGTCGCCGTCGAGGGCTTTCTCCAGCTCGCGCATGATGCCAGCATCGCCCCGGTGCAGTTGGCCATCGCTTGGGTCTTGGCCCAGCCGGGGGTGACCAGCGCCATCCTGGGCGCCTCGCGGCCGGAGCAATTGGGCGATGCGCTCGCGGCGCCCGCGCTGACCTTGAGCGCTGAATTGCTGCGCCGGCTCGATGCGCTCAGCCATGAGTTCCGCATGGGTGATGCCAGCCGCTAAGGGCAGGCTGGCTACCCTGAGCGTCTTGAAGACCTGACCCTGGAGAACACCTTGATGACCCCCACACCCACCGCTTCCACGGCTTCGGCACAGTCCGTCCCTTTTCGGCTATGGCACCAGTCCATGACCGAGCTGGCCGGGCTCGGCGCCTACCGAGACTTTCTGCTGGCCCATTCCCAGGCCTTGCTCGGCAACGAAGCTACGGTGCAGGTCGAAGGCCTGCGTGCTGGCACCTACCACGGGCGCACGCCGACCTCGGCCCTGGGCAATGCCTTTGTGTATCACCGGGCGGTTGACCAGATCATCGACAACGCGATCCGGGCTGAGCAGGATGGCTTTGACGCTTTTGTCATCGGCTCCTTCAGCGAGCCGCTGCTGCGCGAGATTCGCTCGGCGGTCGACATCCCGGTCATCGGCATCTTGGAGTCCTCGATGCTGGTGTCGTGCTCACTGGGCAAACGCGTCGCCCCGATCGCCAATGCACCAGAAATCTCATTCATCGTGCAAAACGCGGTTGAAAAGCATGGTCTCGAGTCACGGGTTTTGCCCTGCGTGCCTATCGATCCGCCCATGCACGAGGCCGAACTGCTGGCCGCTGCCGCCTCCAATCCTCAGGGCGTGCTTGAGGCCTTCAGCCGCGCCGCGCAGCAGGCCATCAGCCAGCAAGGGGCCGATGTGATTGTGCCGGCCGAAGCGGTGCTGGCCACCCTGATGGTGGCCAACAAGCTGACCCACATCAGCGGCGCGCCGGTGGTCGATGTGCTGGCCATTGCCTGGCGCTATGCCTTGATGATGATCCGCTTGCGGCGCGATGCCGGCATAGGCACCAGCCGCAGCGGCGCCTATGCCCGGCATGACCCCGAGCTGGTTGCGCTGATGGCCCGCTGAATCGGGCCATCATCAAGATCGGGCAAGGCCGGTCAGCGCTGGCCAGGCTGCAAAGGGCAGGGCATCAGGAGGGTGGGTATTGGCCGCTGTAGCCCAGCAACTGCGAGAGCTCAGCGCCGGCTTTCTGAAGCAAGGCAGCAAAGCGGTCTTGTTGCGCCGATCCGCGCTTGCTCGGCGCTGAAATCGAAAGACCCGCTGGTACCTGGCCAGCTGCATCGAAGAGTGGCACAGCGATGGAATAGACCCCGTCGAACATGCCGTCCTCGCTGACGGCCACCGCGCTGGCGCGAATGTCCTTGAGCCGCCTCTTGAGGGCTGCCACGCTGCGCACTGTTCCTGAAGCCAGCGGCTCCAAGCGCACCGAGGCCAGATAGCTGGCGCGTTGGTCGGTCGGCAGCCATGCCAGCAGGTTCTGCCCTATGGCCGAGCTGTACAGAGGCTTGGTGAGGCCCGGCTTGATGCTAAAGCGCAAGGGATTGCTGGGCTCGATCACATCGACATAGACGATCTGGCTGCGGCTGTCGTCAAACGTCCCCAGGATCACGGTTTCATTGCATTGTTCGGCCAGCCACTGCATGGTCGGACGGGCACCGCCGGGAAACACCCGACCGCGCGACAGCGCCATCCCCAGTCTGATCGCCTGCGGGCCGACCTCATGCACGCCAGCTGCCGAGCTCACATAGCCTTCTTGCTCCAGAGCGCGCAGCAGCCGAAACAAGCTGGTCTTGGGCATCTGTAGCCGGGCTGCCAATTGGGCCAGGCGCAGCCCCTGGCCGGCTTGCGCCAGCTCATAGAGCAGCTGTACCGTCCGCAGGGGGGCGCGCGGGTTGGGATCCGCTTCAGGCGCGAGGGCTTGTTTTTTCATGCCTGCCGGCGCTGAGCTTGGCTTGGGAATCGACCCTGGCATATTACAGATCGAGCATCAAACGGTGCTGTCTTCAGTCTCGGTCATACCTGCCTCAAAGGCCGGCAAGAGGGCGTCCTGCGGCGTGGGCGCCGGCAATGCGCCCGAAGACCATGCCGCGCAGCACCGAAGTCGATCCGGTGTAGTTACCGTAATACATACCGGTCATCTCGCCGGCCGCATACAGGCCTGGCACCGCATCGCCCAGGGTGTCGAGCACGCGGCCGAGGCGGTCGGTCTTGAGGCCGCCGAAGGTAAACACATTGGCCGACATGATGGGGTAGGCGTGGAAGGGCGCTTGGGCAATCGGCAGGGCCCAGTTGGATTTGGGCGGCGTCAAGCCTTCGGTGTGCAGGCCGTCAAGCTCCAGCGGCTTCCAGGTTCCGGGCACGCAGGCCTTGTTGTAGGCCTCGATGGTTGCTGCAAACTGCGCCACCGGCACTTCGAGCTTGCCGGCCAATTCCTCGATGCTGGCGGCGGCAATCGGCGGCTGATCGCTGCGTATGCCCAGCCGGTAATTGGGGATCTCCATATGCCGGGCATCGAGCACCACATAGGCCATGCCGCCGTCTTGCTCATAGATGCGGCGGGTCACCCGCTCATAGTAGGCGTCCACCGTACCGGGCGCCTCATTGACGAAACGTTGGCCGGCCTTGTTGATCAGCACGCCGTAGGGGAAGATGAACAAGGCAGGCTCGGATATGCCCGAGCGCGGATCGACAGGCTCGGCATGAAAGCTGCCAAATTCACCACAGCTGGCAGCACCCACCTCCAGGCCCATGCGTATGCCATCGCCCCGGTTGTAGTAGCCACCTCGGCAGATCGGGCGCAGGTGCACCGAGCGCGGACCGATGTAGCGGGTCTGCATTTCCGCGTTTCCTTGAAAGCCGCCGCAGGCCAGTACCACCTGGCCCATGAGCCGGCGCGGTACCTGCCCGCCGGTTTTGACGACCACGCCACAGACGCTGCCGTCGTCTTGGCGCAGCAGGGTTTGGGCCGCCGTCTCATAATGAAAAGTCACGCCCAAGGCTTCGGCCTTGGCGGCCAGGGCCTCTACCAGCGCCAGGCCGCCTCCGACCGGCAGCAGGCGCGGCTGGCTGCGGGTGAGGAACTGGGTGGGCAGAAAGTCAAAGCGAACGCCCATGCCCTTCATCCAGGCCACCGTGGGGCCGGCGTTGGCGGCCAGCGCTTCAATCACGTCGGGGTCGGTCAGGCTGAGGGTGTTGATCAGGCGCGCCCGGCTGGCCGGTGGCTGGCCGGACTCGGCCACCAGCGCCGGGCTGATGGCGCCTGAGCCGTTGTCGGCCAACTGCATCTCGAAGTCATCGGTGACCTCGGTTTCACTCTTCATGCGCAGGTAGGCCTCGGTATAGCGGCTTTGCCCACCACGCTCCTCGCGCGGGGAACGCTCGAGCACCACCACCCGCGCACCGGCCTGGGCAGCGGAGACCGCTGCTGACAAACCGGCCACGCCACAGCCCACCACCACCACATCAGCATTGTGTTCGCTGGTCTGACTCATCGCCCACTCCTTGATTGACTCCAACGGATTTCCATTATCGGAATAACGTTCCTATAACGGTTATCGTACCGTAAGATGTTCAGCTCACCCATCGAGGGTTTACCCAAAGTTCGACAAGGTATCGCCATGCCCAAGGCTTGAGCCCTGCGTCCGAAAAACAGACTATCGCCGGATCGCCGGCATGGGGTTAGACCCTGGGCTGTCACCGTCTGGACAAGGCTGCCGCTAAAACACGAAGGTTTTGAGCAAAAGACCCACGAGCGCGCACACAGCGATAACCTCGATGACGCTGCGCCTGAGGACAAACAGAGCCAGCGCAGCGCCGACCGCCATCGCGGCAGCCCCTGCGTCAAAGCCGCCACCCAAGCCCTGAGGCCAGAGCACGTGGTAGCCGAAGAACAAGGCCAGGTTCAGGATCACGCCGACCACCGCAGCGGTGATTGCCGTCAAGGGCGCGGTCAGGCGCGGCACCTTCTGGCTGCTCTCCACCAGCGGCCCGCCGGCCAGGATGAACAGGAAGGACGGCAAAAAGGTGAACCAGGTCACTACAGTCGCTGCCAGCGCACCCGCTAAAAAAAGCGCATCGGGCCCGAGCAGCGCCTTTGTGTGGGCCCCAACAAAACCCACATACGCCACCACCATGATCAGCGGGCCGGGCGTGGTCTCGCCCAAGGCCAGCCCATCGATCATCTGCACCGGCGTGAGCCAGCCATAGTGCTCCACTGCGCCCTGGTACACATAGGGCAGTACCGCATACGCCCCGCCAAAGGTGAGCAATGCCGCTTTGGTGAAGAACCAGCCCATTTGCGTCAGAGTGTGGTCCCAGCCCCAGTGCACAGTGAGCAGGCCCATGGGCAGCAGCCACAGCGCAGCGCCCACCGCCACAAGCTGAGCCAGGCGCCGCCAGCGGAACTTGGCGTGATCGGGCGTGGGCGTGTCATCGTCGATCCAGGCCGGGGCATGGCCTTGGCTCTTGCTCGAGCCCGCGTGTCCGCCCCCGGCCTGAAATCGCTCGGGCGCCAGGCGCCCGCCGATAGATCCCAACAGCGCCGCGCCAGCGATGATGGCAGGGAAGGGCGCGCGCAGCGCAAAGATGGCCACAAAGGACGCGGCCGAGATGGCCCACAGCCAGCTGTTGTTGAGCGTGCGCGAGCCTATGCGGTGGACCGCCTGCACCACGATGGCGGTCACTGCGGGTTTGATGCCGTAAAGCAGGCCGGCGACCAGCGCGGTATGACCCCAGGCGACATACACCCAGGACAGCACGATCAGGATCAACAGCGAGGGCAGCACAAACAAGACGCCAGCCACGATGCCGCCCCAGCTGCGGTGCATCAACCAGCCCAGATAGGTGGCCAGTTGCTGCGCCTCCGGGCCGGGCAGCACCATGCAGTAGTTCAGCGCGTGCAGAAACCTGCGCTCGGAAATCCATCGCCGCCTCTCCACCAGCTCCTGATGCATGATGGCAATCTGCCCGGCCGGCCCGCCAAAGCTGATGAAGCCCAGCTTGAGCCAGAAGACAAAGGACTGCCAGAAACTGACGGGCGGTGGTGCGGCCTGCGAGGCAGTGGGTAGATTCATGCGGTGTGATCGTAGCTAAGGACGCGCTGCAATGGTGGCCTGCAGTCATTGTGCGGCCTACTGGCCTTGCCCCTTGAGCTGCCTTGGCGCTTGGGCCGAACGCGCAGCTGCCGGTGCGCGGCATTCAGAACCTGTGTACCCTTGCCAGCCATTGGCCTTTACCGGTTTGAATGGGCTCGCTATCATCGGCGGCGCCCGATTGGGCTGGCCCATGAGTTACTTCTTCTATCGTCCATGAAAATCTGGTACCAAAGCATGACCCGGGCCTCGGCCTGGCCGGCCTACAACGCAGCGCTCAGGCAGGTCATCGACTCGGTTCGCGATGCCAGTACCGAGGTGCAGATCCACGGCATCAGCCAGCGCGGCGGCGTGGGCGACCAATACCGCTATCTGGAGCTGATTGAAACCCAGGAAGTGCTGGCCAATGTGGAGCGGGCCACACAGGAGGGCTTCGACGCCTTTGTGATTGGCAATATCTGCGACCCCGGCCTGCATGAAGCGCGCGAGATCACCGATATGCCGGTGCTGGGCCTGGGCGAGACTTCGGGCTACTTCGCCACCCAGATGGCCGGCAACTTTGCGCTGGTGACCGGCTCGCCCAAGCACATGCCCAAGATCCTCGAGAACTTCCGGCGCTACGGTCACCGCGACAAGCTGCACAGCGCCCGCTCGATGCAGATGATCAGGCTGGTCGACCTCGATACCGGCTTCTCGGACCCAGCAACGGGCCAGGCCCTGATCGATCGCTTTCTCGCCGAGGTCCAGAACGCTGCGGCCGAAGGTGCGGAAGCCGTCATTCCGGCGGTGGGCGTGCTGATGGTTCTGCTGGCCCGTGCCGGTCTGCATGTGAGCCCGCAGGGTCTGCCCATCATCAATGGCGTTGGCGCGCTGATCAAGATGGCCGAGACTTCGGTGCGGCTGCGTCAGTTCATGGGTGGCGTCTGGACCTCGCGCCGCTGCACCTACCAACAACCCCCAGCGAGCCAACTCGCCGAAATTCGTCGCCACTACGGGCAGGTGTACAGCACCCTGCCAGACCCGCAAGCCTAGAACCAGGAGTGAATATGAGCCCTTACAAAAACCTTTTCCGTCGCCTGCAAGTTGTGGGTGCCGCCATGGCCATGCTGGGCACAGGCGCTGCACAGGCGCAGGACTTCCCCAACCGGCCGCTCAAGATCATCGTTCCTTACGGGGCTGGCGGCAGTGTGGATGCGATCGCCCGCACCCTGGCACAGGAGCTGACGCCGCGCCTGGGGCAGCCGGTGGTGGTTGAAAACCGCACAGGTGCTGGCAGCAATGTGGGCTCGACCTTCGTGGCCAAGGCGCCGGCTGACGGCTATACCCTCCTGCTGACCTCGCCGGGCAACGCGATCAACCCGACGCTGTTCAAACAGATGCCGTACGACGTTCGCACTGAGCTGACCCAGGTGGCCGTGGTGGGTAGGGCGCCCGGCATCCTGCTGGCCAACCCGTCCTTTCCGGCCAACAGCGTGAAGGATCTGGTCGAGATGGCGCGCAAGACGCCCGGTGCCATCAACTTCGGCTCGGGCGGGCCGGGCAGCTCGGAGCATCTGGCTGGCGAGATGTTCAAGTCCACGGCCGGCATCAACATCACCCACATTCCCTACAAAGGTGGCGCCTCGGTGATCAACGACGTGCTCGCCGGTCACGTGCAGATCTTCTTTACCAACCAGGCCAATGTGGTGGGACAAATCAAAGCCAACACCATCAAGGTGCTTGGCGTGGCTTCCCGCGAGCGATCAACCTTGCTGCCCAATGTCCCCACCTTTGCAGAGCAGGGCTATCCCGAGCAGCAGGTTTCGGTCTGGTGGGGCATTGCAGCGCCGGCTAACACGCCCGTGGCCGTGCTCGATCGCCTGAACAAGGAAATTTTGGCCGCTGGGGCGTCGGCCTCCATGCGCCAGCGCATCTCGGAAATGGGGGCAGAGTCGCTGGCCATGACCCGGGCCCAGGCCAATGCATTTCTGGAAGACGAGATCGTGCGCTGGGGCAAGGCGGTCAAGTCATCCAATGCCCAGGCCAACTAAAGCCCAGGTTCAGTTCAAGGAGTGAGCATGCTCGATGCAAGCCAGCCCTCGCCGGCAGCCATACCGCGGGCCGAACGCGAATACAGCGCGCGCGCCTTGCTGGCGGTGGCGGTGCCGCAAGCCAACCCGGTGGTCGAGCCTGAGTTTTCTACGCTGATGCCCGCCGGTGTGGGCGTTATCGCCACCCGGCTGCAAGGCAGCCGCACCGATTCGGGCAACCGCCTGGTGCAGTACCTTGATAACCTAGGCACCAGCATCGAGGCTTTTG
>CANHGF010000114.1 GCA_947460065.1 Comamonadaceae bacterium | reverse complement strand
CTCGATCAAGAAATGCGCCCGTTCGGGGCCCTGGGCCGCAATGACGGCGGACAGGGCGTCCAGCCATTCACGGGTTTCTTGTTTATCCTGGTCCTGAGGGGACAGGCCGATGTCGTTTGGTTGAGCCGCCATTTTGAGCCTCCTGCAATGGTTCTTGCCATCATCGCCCAGGTGAGCTTGCCCAGCACATCGCCAGGGCCGCCCACCCGCATACGAATCAGGTCGAAGTGTCGCACACTTCTTGCCAATTTCAAATAGTGCCTATTGATTTCACATTAAGAAATTTTGAAACAGGCATCCTTCTTGGCATCCCCCAGCAGCGCCGTACTTGCGACAGACCACTACACTCGAAGACTCATGTCGTCCCAGTCCATACCCCGCCCCGAGCGTGCGCCCTCGGCCTTGTTGGCGGCGTGGCGGCGCTGGTGGCGACGACTCTCACCAGCACGTCAGGACCGTTTCGTCACACTCGGGCCCTTGCTGGCCGTGGTCCTGTTTCTGGCAGCGGTGACTGCAGCCTTTGCTTATCTGCGCATCGAGGAGATAGACCGCGAAGCCGAGGCGGTGCGCCGTGACGTGGAATATGCCCAACAGCGCCTGCGCCTGCGCCTGCTCGAGCGCCAGGAACAGCTCATGCGGCTAACGCGCGACGTCTCTAACCGGGAGATCCGGCTCGCCGATTTTGCGCAACAGGCCGAAACCATGGCCAACCAGCATCCGGAATTGCTGGCGGTCAGCTGGGTCGATGCGCGGCGCCGGCTGCGCGCCATCTATGCCTCGCCCAGCGCCGGGCCGGCCCAACAAAGGCAGGTCGGCGACACGCTGGCGGCCGGCGAAACCGAGCAAACCTTTGGCTTGGTGCGCGATCTGCGCCAGCCGGTGTATTCACGGCCCCTGGGCGCGGGCAGCGAGACGGCGACAACCATCCCCACGCTGCAGTTGCAAATTCCGCTGGACAACCAGGGGCGCTTTGACGGCGTCATCCTCGGCGAATACTCACTCGATGCCTTGCTGCGCTTTGGTGTGCCGCCGGAGGTCAGCGCGCGCTACGCAGTGGCACTGACCGACGATCAGGGCCAGGTCATGGCCGGCAGCCTGCCGCCGGCCCGTCCGACGGCTGCCAAGTTACTGCCCTGGTATCAGGAGGCAGCGGTGTACGAAATCCCGGTATCGCCGGTGGGCAACGGCCTGCTGATCCGAGCCCAGGGCTATCGGGCTTCACTGGGGGTAGTGGGCAGCGGATTTTTCTGGCTGGTCAGCGCGCTCAGTGTGCTCACCGTCTGGATGCTGCTGGGCACCTGGCGTCACACCCGCCGCCGGGTGCAGGCCCAGGAAGCGCTGGTGACTGAAACCAATTTCCGGCGGGCGATGGAAAACTCCATGCTCACCGGCATGCGGGCGCTCGATCTTCAAGGACGCATCACGTATGTGAACCCGGCTTTTTGCCAAATGACCGGCTGGAGCGAGCCGGAACTGGTCGGTCGCACCGCCCCCTTTCCCTACTGGCCCGACGACGATGTGGACTGGCTAATGGCCCGGCTTGACGAAGAACTGGCCGGCCGCTCGACATCCGGCGGGTTTGAGGTGCGGGTCAAGCGCAAGGACGGCTCGATTTTTGATGCACGGATGTATGTCTCACCGCTGATCGACCCGCGTGGGCAGCAGGCCGGCTGGATGACGTCGATGACAGACATCACCGAGCCCAAGCGCATCCGAGAGGAGCTGTCGAACTCCTACGAGCGCTTCACCACTGTGCTCGAAGGGCTGGATGCGGCCGTGTCGGTGGCTCCGCTCGACAGCGCCGAATTGCTGTTCGCCAACCGGCTCTACCGGGCCTGGTTTGGCGGCGATGTGGCCGGCCACCTGCAATTGATCACACAAGCAGGCATGCCGGCGGTAGCGCCCAGTGACGACCTGCTCGATCCGGTCGACTCGCTGGCCGGCCTGCCCACCCACCCCCTGACCGCCGCCGCGTCTGAAAACGCCGAGGTTTTTGTGCCCGAGCTGGGCAAGTGGCTGGAGGTACGTTCGCGCTACCTCAGCTGGGTCGATGGACGGCTGGCGCAAATGATGATCGCCACCGATATCACGCCTCGGCGGCAAGCCGAAGAGCAAGCGGCCATGCAGGCCGAGCGGGCCCAGACGGCCAGCCGCCTGATCACCATGGGTGAGATGGCCTCCTCGGTGGCACACGAACTCAATCAACCCCTGACCGCGATCAGCAACTACTGCAAGGGTATGGTCTCGCGCATCGAGCGCGGCAACATCGACACCACCGATCTGGTCGGCGCGCTCGACAAGACCGCCCGTCAGGCCCAACGCGCCGGCCAGATCATTCACCGCATCCGCGCCTTCGTCAAACGCAGCGAGCCCAACCGGACGCCCTCGGATGTGGCCACCATCGTTAGCAACGCGATGGAGCTGGCCGACATTGAGCTGCGCCGCCACCATGTGCGACTGAGTCACTACATCGCGCCCAGTCTTCCCAAGATCATGGTCGACCCGATTCTGATCGAGCAGGTGTTGATCAACCTTCTCAAAAACGCGGCCGAGTCTATCGAACAGGCCGGCCGCCCCACCGCCCGCCGCAGGGTCGAGTTGCGGGTCAGCCGCCACCAGACGCCCGACCAGGAGGCGATGGTTGAATTTGCCGTGCTCGACTCCGGCCACGGCCTGTCAGAAGAGAACAGCAAGCGCCTGTTCGAGGCTTTCTACTCCACCAAGGCCGAGGGCATGGGCATAGGGCTCAAACTGTGCCGCAGCATCGTGGAGTCCCACCAGGGCCGGCTGGAGGCCGAGAACCTCTACAATGGCGACGAAGTGTTAGGGTGCCGATTTACCTTCTGGCTGCCCGCCGCCTCAGAGACTGCGGCCGCTGCCCCTGGGCAGTCCGAGGAGTCCGATGAGGCCTCCCTGCGACGATGAATTTTTCAACCGCCACGCTTTAGCAAGGTTCGCATGAGCTTGATTCCGAAAAAAGGCACGGTGTATGTTGTGGACGACGACGAAGGCGTACGCGACTCACTGCAATGGCTGCTCGAAGGCAAGGACTACCGGGTGCGCTGCTATGACTCGGCTGAAACCTTTTTGAGCCGCTACGATCCGCGTGAGGTGGCCTGCCTGATCGTCGATATCCGCATGGGCGGCATGACCGGACTGGAACTGCAAGACCGGCTGATAGAACGCAAAAGCCCACTGCCGGTGGTTTTCATCACCGGTCACGGCGACGTACCGATGGCCGTCAGCACCATGAAAAAAGGCGCGATGGACTTCATCCAGAAGCCTTTCCAGGAAGAGGCGCTGCTCAGCCTAGTAGAGCGCATGCTCGAACAGGCGCGGGAAAGCTTCAACGAATACCAAAACAGCGCCAGCCGAGACGCCTTGCTGGCCAAGTTGACCTCGCGCGAGGCTCAGGTGCTCGAGCGCATCGTCGCTGGCCGCTTGAACAAGCAAATCGCCGACGACCTGGGCATCAGCATCAAGACGGTCGAAGCGCACCGCGCCAACATCATGGAAAAGCTCAACGCCAACACCGTGGCCGACCTGCTCAAGATTGCCCTGGGCTCCACGACCACCGCCAAAGCCTGAGCAGCCGAAGGATCCACGCCTGCGCCCGCTTGATGCGGGCGTTTTTCATCCCAGCTTCAGACCCAGACCACCATGATGGCCCAACTGATCGACGGTAACGCCCTCTCCACCCGCCTGCGCGCCAAAGTGGCACAGCGCGCACTGGCCCTCAAGGCCCGCGGCATCACCCCCGGCCTGGCGGTCGTACTGGTCGGTGACAACCCAGCCAGCCAGGTCTATGTGCGCAACAAGGTCAAGGCCTGCGAGGCGGGCGGTCTGCACTCGGTGCTGGAAAAGTATGACGCCCAGCTGAGCCAGGCCCAGTTGCTGCAGCGCATTGCCGCCCTCAACGCGGATCCGGCCATCCACGGGATCCTGGTGCAACTGCCGCTGCCGCCGCATATCGACGCGCAGACGGTGATTGAGGCGATCAGCCCAGCCAAAGACGTCGACGGCTTTCATGTGGCCAGCGCAGGCGCCCTGATGACCGGCCTGCCGGGTTTTTGGCCCTGCACGCCCTATGGCTGCATGAAGATGCTCGAATCCATAGGGTATGAGCTCAAGGGCAAGCATGCGGTGGTGATCGGTCGCAGCAATATTGTGGGTAAGCCCATGGCCCTGATGCTGCTGCAGCAGGACGCCACCGTCACCATCTGCCATTCGCGCACGCCAGACCTCAAGGCCCACACCCTGCAGGCCGATGTGATCGTGGCCGCAGTCGGCCGGCGCGATGTCTTGCGGGCCGACATGGTCAAGCCCGGTGCGGTGGTCATTGACGTCGGTATGAACCGCAACGACGAGGGCAAGCTCTGCGGCGATGTGGACTTTGCAGGAGTCAGCCAAGTGGCCGGCTACATCACCCCGGTGCCCGGCGGTGTCGGCCCGATGACCATCACCATGCTGCTCGTCAATACCGTGCAGGCGGCCGAGGCAAGCGCCGGCTGAATCAGCGGCGCGCCAGGCGCCAGAAGGCGGCGCCAGCGCTGAGCCACTGCAGCACCAGCATGGCGCTGCCTAGGCCATGCCACAGGCGCAGCGACTGGCCCTCGGCGCGGGCTGCCACGATGCGCGGTGCCACAGCCAGCTCTAGCAGCAGGGCCACCAACAGGCCGGCCACCACCGGACGCATCAGGGCCTGTGACAGGGCAGCCAGGGTGTAAGAATCAGACCGCGACACAGCCATGAGCAGGAGCAGCGCGCAGCCGCAGGACAGCCAGGTCTGGGCCGAGAAAAGCCGTGCCGCCATGCTGCCAGCCATGGCCGGACTGGGCAAGTGGGTGAACAGCAGCGGCACCACCACAAAGCACAACGCACTCAGACTGCCCCACCACAGGCCAGCGGCTAAGGTGGCCCAGCGCAAGCGCTGCAGTTCGGACATCGAAGCTGCGCTTTAGCGGTAGCTGACCGAGACAATCTCGTAGCGCTTGACGCCACCGGGCGCCTGCACCTCGGCGGTATCGCCCTCTTCCTTGCCGATGAGCGCACGCGCGATGGGCGAGCTGACATTGATCAGCCCGAGCTTGAGGTCGGCCTCGTCCTCACCGACGATCTGGTAGCTCACCTGCTCGCCGCTGCTCTCTTCTTCGAGCGCCACGGTCGAGCCAAACACCACCTTGCCACCGGCGTCGACCTCGGTCGGGTCAATGACCTGAGAGGCCGAGAGCTTGCCTTCGATTTCCTGGATGCGCCCTTCAACAAAGCCCTGGCGATCCTTGGCCGCGTCGTACTCGGCGTTCTCACTGAGGTCACCCTGAGCCCGGGCCTCGGCGATCGCAGCGATCACCGCCGGCCGCTCCACGGTCTTGAGCTAATGCAGCTCAGCCTTGAGCTTCTCGGCGCCGCGTTTGGTGATGGGAAGGGTGGTCATGAACCGTCTCCAGGGAAAAAAGAGAAACCGCCGCCGGTTGCCCGGGGGCGGTGAACGAACTTGAATTTCGGCGAAGTGTAATGCATGGCTACAGCCCGGCATAGCCGGGCTGTAGGGGTGTCAACTCGCGGCCAGCTGACTGTGCAACTCCTGCAAGGAGGAGACCGACAGGTGCTGCAGATACTTCATCCCCTCGACCGCTGCCTCAGCACCTGCAATGGTGGTGAAGGTGGTCACACGGGCAGCGAGAGCCGAGGTGCGGATCTGGCGCGAGTCGGCGATCGCGTTGCGGCGCTCTTCCACCGTGTTGATGACCATCACGATTTCATCGTTCTTGATCATGTCAACCACATGCGGCCGGCCCTCGGTGACCTTGTTGACCAGGGTGCAGGCAATGCCGGCCGCCGTGATGGCCGCTGCCGTGCCCTTGGTGGCCACCAACTCGAAGCCCTGGGCCTTGAGTGCGCGCGCCACCTCGACCGCGCGCGGCTTGTCGGCGTTCTTGACGGTCAAGAACACCCGACCGGAGGTGGGCAGGCGGGTTCCGGCGCCCAGCTGCGATTTGACAAAGGCCTCGCCAAAGGTCTTGCCCACGCCCATCACCTCGCCGGTGGACTTCATCTCGGGGCCCAAGATGGTGTCGACCCCCGGGAACTTGACGAAGGGGAAAACCGCTTCCTTCACGCTGAAGTAAGGCGGCGCCACCTCGGCGCCTATCCCCTGCTCGGCCAGGGTCTGGCCGACCATGCAGCGCGCCGCCACCTTGGCCAACTGTATGCCGGTGGCCTTGCTCACAAAAGGCACGGTGCGCGAGGCGCGCGGATTGACCTCCAACACAAAGATCACGTCCTGACCGTCCACGTGCTGAATCGCAAACTGAACATTCATCAGGCCCACGACGTTCAGGGCAGCAGCCATGGCTGCGGTCTGGCGTTTGATCTCGGTCACCGTGGCGGCCGATAGCGAGTACGGCGGCAGCGAGCAGGCCGAGTCGCCCGAATGCACGCCAGCCTGCTCGATATGCTCCATCACGCCGCCGATGAAGGTTTTGCCGGCCGGGTCGCGCAGGCAGTCCACGTCGCATTCGATGGCGTCGTTCAGGAAGCGGTCGAGCAGCACCGGCGAGTCGTTGCTCACCTTGACCGCCTCGCGCATATAGCGCTCCAGATCGCGCTGCTCGTGCACGATCTCCATGGCGCGGCCGCCCAGCACATAGCTCGGGCGCACCACCAGCGGGTAGCCCAGGGTGCTGGCTTTTTCAAGCGCTTCGGCCTCGGTGCGGGCGGTGGCGTTGGGCGGCTGCTTCAGGCCCAGCTCGCGCAGCAGGGCCGAGAAGCGCTCGCGGTCTTCGGCCGCGTCAATCATGTCGGGGCTGGTGCCGATGATCGGCACGCCTTCGGCCTCGAGGCCCAGGGCGAGCTTGAGTGGCGTCTGGCCGCCGTACTGGACGATCACGCCCAGGGGCTTTTCCTTGTCGACGATTTCGAGCACGTCTTCCAGCGTCAGCGGCTCGAAGTAGAGGCGATCGGAGGTGTCGTAGTCGGTCGAGACCGTCTCGGGGTTGCAATTGACCATGATGGTCTCGTAGCCGTCCTCGCGCATGGCGAGGGCGGCATGGACGCAGCAATAGTCAAACTCAATACCCTGGCCAATGCGGTTGGGACCGCCGCCCAAGACCATGATCTTTTTCTTGTTGGTCGGCGCGGCCTCGCACTCGTCCTCGTAGGTCGAGTACATGTAGGCGGTGTTGGTGGCGAACTCGGCAGCGCAGGTGTCGACGCGCTTGTACACCGGGCGCACATTCAGCGCCTTGCGCTGCTCGCGCACCGCCTTGTCATGGGTCTTGAGCAGCTTGGCCAGGCGCCGGTCGGAGAAGCCCTTGCGCTTGAGCATGCGCAGCTGGCCCGCGTCGAGCGAGGTCAGAGCGCCCTCGCCCTTCGAGGCGGTGAGCTTGTCCAGCTCCAGCTCGATCTTCACGATCTCTTCGATCTGCACCAAGAACCAGGGGTCGATCTTGGTGATGTCGTGCACTTCCTGCACGCCCCAGCCGGCAGCGAAGGCGTCGCCCACGTACCAGATGCGGTCCGGGCCCGGCG
>CANHGF010000113.1 GCA_947460065.1 Comamonadaceae bacterium | reverse complement strand
GCGATGCGTCGGCCGATGTGTCAGCCGATGCATCAGGCGCAATGATGTCGAGTTCTTCCAGTACGTCCTGCACGGCGGTGACCAGGCGGGCACCTTCAATGATGAGCTGGTGACAGCCACGCGACTGCAGCGAATCGATGGAGCCTGGAATGGCCATCACCTCCTTGCCCTGCTCAGCTGCCAGCCTGGCGGTGATCAGGGAGCCCGACTGCAAGTTGGCCTCGACCACCAAGGTCGCACGCGCCAGGCCGGCCAGGATGCGGTTGCGCTGCGGGAAATGGTGGGCCAGCGGCGGCGTACCCAAGGCAAATTCACTCACGATCGCGCCGCTGCCGACGATGCGCCGCGCCAAGTCCAGGTGACGTCGCGGATAGACCCGGTCCAGCCCGGTGCCCACCACCGCCACCGTTGATCCACCTGCGGCGAGCGCGCCTTCATGCGAGGCGCCATCGATGCCGAGCGCGAGCCCCGAGACGATGCCTACCCCCTGCTGCGCCAGCGCCTGGGCAAATTGCCGGGCGTGCATCAGGCCCTGCGGGGTCGGGTTTCGGCTGCCCACCATCGCCAGCCAGTGTTGGGACTCATGCTCGCCTTCGGCCCAGCGCCGCGCTTGCGTACCCATGGCAAACAGCAGCAGGGGCGGATCATCGATATCGAGCAAAGCCGGCGGATAGCCCTCGTCGCCCAGGGCAAATACAAAACGGTCGGCGCCCCCGTCCAGCCAGGCCAGCGTGGTCTGCACCGACTCGGGCCAGTTTGCTGGCAAGGGTATCGAGCCAGTCGCCGAACCCGCCAAACCGGCAAGGGCCTCAGCACCCAGCTCGAAAACCGCCTGCGGCGAACCAGCCGCAGCCAGCAAACGACGCGCCTGGGCCCTGCCCAAGCCCGGGGTCAAGACCAAGCGCAACCAGGCCGCAAGCTCATCGCTGTCCATCATCACCTCGCTGAGGAGCAGTTTAGGAGCGGCAAGCCGGCAGGTGGCCCTTCTGGCGCAGCCCGGACTATTTTTTACATTCCCGATGATCTTCGAATCGGAGCCCCGCATGCAAGGGCACCTGGTTCGTCACGACGCCTGGCTCGACCACCGTCAACCGCAGCTATGAAGCACTGAACGTGCGCTGCGAAAAGGACGGCGCTGAACCCGGGCAATCTGTCGTCAACTCCAGCACCAAAGGCATGGCCTTCGGCAATATTTTGTTTGGCGGGCCCATCGGTGCGGGTGTCGACATGGCTTCGGGCGCAGCTTATGACTACCCCAACCTGATCACCGTCATGATGGGCTCGAACACGACGGTAGGTTCCCCCGCCCCAGAGCCTCCAAAGAAATAAGTTCTTTCCAGTGGGCTGCGCGCCCAGCCCTGCTGGGGCTGTCAAGCCGGCGGCTGCACGGGCATCGGGCTTGAGGAGACAATAATCCCCAGTTCAACCGCTGCACCGCCATGACCGCACCCCTGACCATCCTGCGCTATCCCGACCCGCGCCTGCATACCGTTGCCAAGCCCGTGGCTGCGGTCGATGAGCGCCTGTGTGACTTGATCGACCGCATGCTCGCGACCATGTACGAGGCCCAGGGCATAGGCCTGGCGGCCACCCAGGTCGATGTGCATGAGCGGCTGATCGTGATCGACGTCAGCGAAGAGCGCAACAAGCCGCTGGTGCTGATCAACCCTGAAATCACCTGGGCCAGCCCCGAAAAGCGCCTGGGAGAAGAGGGCTGCCTGTCGGTGCCTGGCATTTACGACGGCGTCGAGCGCTCACTGGCGGTGCGGGTGCGGGCCCTGGACCGGGACGGCCAGGAGCAGACCATCGAGGCCGAAGGTCTGCTAGCGGTGTGCATACAGCATGAGATGGACCACCTGACGGGCAAGGTATTTGTAGAGTACCTGTCCATCCTCAAACGCGGGCGCATCAAGACCAAGATGCTCAAGCTGCAGCGCGAGGACGAACGCCACGCGCAGCCGGTACGCTGAGCGCCGCAGAAGAGACGGGAGGGGCGGGCCAAGCGGCCCCGGCGCTTGCGGGACAGCGTTCTGCGCCGGCGCTTGCTTAGAATCGACGCCCCCATGCGCATCGTCTTTGCCGGCACCCCCGAATTCGCTCAACAAGCCTTGGCCGCCCTGCATGCGGCTGGCTTGGAGCTGCCGCTGGTGCTGACCCAGCCGGACCGACCGGCTGGCCGCGGCCTGAAGCTGCAGGCCTCACCGGTCAAGCAGTTTGCGCTCGAGCATGGCATCGAGGTCGCCCAGCCGCGCAGCCTGCGGCTCGATGGCAAATACCCCGACGATGCGGCAGCCGCGCAGCAAGCCCTGCTACAGGCCCGGCCCGACGCGATGGTGGTTGCCGCCTATGGGCTGATCCTGCCGCAGTGGGTGCTGGACCTGCCGCGCCTGGGCTGCCTGAACATCCACGCCTCGCTGCTGCCGCGCTGGCGCGGGGCGGCACCTATCCACAGAGCTATCGAGGCGGGTGACCCCCAGACCGGCGTGACCATCATGCAGATGGACGCCGGCCTCGATACCGGCGCCATGCTGCTGACCCAAATTGTGCCGATTGCAGCCGACGACACCACCGCCCGCCTGCACGACAAGCTGGCGGCCCTGGGCGCGCAGCTGATCGTCCAGGCGCTGGCGCAGGCCGGCACCCTGACTCCCACCGCTCAGCCCGCCGAGGGCATGACTTATGCCGCCAAGATCGACAAGGCCGAAGCCGCGCTCGATTGGCGGGTGCCGGCCGCGCTGCTCGAGCGCCGCATCCGCGCCTTTCAGCCCGCCCCTGGGGCCGCAGTCAGCATCGCAGGCACGGCAATCAAGATCTGGCAAGCCAGCGTGCAGCCGCATGCGCAGGCGTCGCCCGGCACCGTGCTCGCTGCAGACGAGCAGGGCATAGACGTGGCCACCGCCGAAGGCGTGCTGCGCCTTGAACGGCTGCAAAAAGCCGGCAGCAAGCCGCTGCAAGCCAGTGAGTTTTTACGCGGGTTTGCGATCGCTCCAGGCCAGTGCTTTGATGCCAAGGCCGCGCCGTGACGCGCTGGTGGCAAGACGAACACTTCAAGCTGGGGCTGCGCGACATGGTCAGCGTGGCGCCGGGCATGGCCGCCTGGGGCCTGATGACTGGGGTGGCCACCGCCAACTCCGGCCTCAGCGGTATTGAAGTGATGCTGCTCACAGTGCTGGTCTATGCCGGCAGCTCGCAGCTGGCGGCGCTGCCCCTGATTGCCGCTGGCGCGCCCTTGTGGGTGGTGCTGGTCACTGCGTTTTGCGTCAATCTGCGTTTTGTGGTTTTCAGCGCCCACCTGCGCAATTACATGATGGACCTGCCGCTGGGCATGCGGCTGTTTCGTGGCTATGCCACCGCCGATCTGTCTTACATGCTGGTGATCCGGCGCTGGCCCCAGGCCGCCGCTGATGCAGCCGGCCGCCAGGCGCAACGCAATTTCCTGGCCGGCACCAGCTTGCTCGGCTGGCTGAGCTGGGTGGGCGCCAACCTGCTGGGGGTGGCGTTTTCTAGCTCTATTCCCATGAACTGGGGCCTGGGTTTTGCTGGCACGATGGCCTTGGTGGGCATTTTGTGCGCGCTCACCACCAACCCCCTGCGGGTGGTGTCCCTATTGGTTGCCGGCGCGGTCGCGGTGGCCACCATGGCTTTGCCCTTGCGGCTGAACATTTTGGTGGGCATCGCGGTGGCCGTCAGCGTCTGCCTCTTTCTGGAAAGGTGGCTGCCGCCGGCCCCAAGCGACGAGGAGGGCGCCTGATGGAGGGCACCGACGCCTGGACGCTGTTGGCCGTCGCGCTAATGACCCTCAACACCGTGGTCACCCGCAGCTTTTTCTTCATTTCCAGCAAGAAATGGACGCTGCCTGCCTGGGCCCGGCGCAGCCTGGTCTACGCGCCAATCGCCGCCCTGGCGGCCGTGGTTGTGCCCGAGGTGGTGATGACGCAAGGCCAGCTGATCACCACCTGGCAGGACGCGCGCCTGTTTGCGGTGGCTGCCGGCGCCAGCTGGTACTACCTGCGCAAAGGCCTGCTGGGCACCCTGGTCTGTGGCATGGCGGTCTACCTGCCGCTGCGCCTGGGCCTGGGATGGTAAGGATGGTTAAGGCGCTCCGTACCTGAGGTGGGCACCGACCTAAAATCAAAGGCGATGCGACCGGTAAACGTGGCCGGCGCAGCGCCTTGTGCCCAACTCAGACCCGACACGGCCTGCACCAAGACCATGAACTTCATCCGCTTTTCCGATCTGCTCGCGCAGGCCCGTGGCCAACGCGTCTTCATCCGGGCCGACCTCAATGTGCCGCAAGACGATGAAGGGCGCATCACCGAAGACACCCGCATCCGCGCCTCGCTGGCCTGCATCAAGATGGCGCTGGACGCCGGTGCCGCCGTCATGGTCACCAGCCACCTGGGACGGCCCACCGAAGGGCAGTTCACCCCTGCTGATTCGCTCGCACCGGTGGCCCAGCGCATGAGCGAGTTGCTCGGCCGGCCAGTGCCACTGGTGTCTGACTGGGTCGATGGCGTGAGCGTCAAGCCCGGCGAGCTTGTGCTGCTGGAAAACTGCCGCATCAACAAGGGCGAGAAGAAAAACAGCGAAGAGCTGGCCCGCAAGCTGGCCGCGCTGTGCGACATCTTCGTGCATGACGCATTTGGTACCGCCCACCGGGCAGAGGCCACCACTTACGGCATCGCACAGTTCGCGCCGGTGGCCTGCGCCGGCCCGCTGCTGGCCGCGGAAATGGACGCCATCTCCAAAGCCCTGTCGGCCCCCAAGCGCCCGCTGGTGGCCATCGTGGCCGGCTCCAAAGTCTCGACCAAGCTCACTATTTTGCAAAGCCTGGCCGACAAGGTCGACCAACTGATCGTGGGCGGCGGTATCGCCAACACCTTCATGCTGGCTGCCGGCCTGCCCATCGGCAAAAGCCTGGCCGAAGCCGACCTGCTTGACCAGGCCAAAGCGGTGATTGCGGCCATGAAGGCGCGCGGCGCCGAAGTGCCCATCCCCAGCGATGTGGTGGTGGCCAAGCGTTTCGCAGCCGACGCGCCGGCCACCGTCAAGAAAGCCAGCGAAGTGGAGGGCGACGACCTGATTCTGGACATCGGCCCCGAGACCACAGCCCGCCTGGCCGCGCAACTGATGGCCGCTGGCACCATCGTCTGGAACGGCCCGGTCGGCGTGTTTGAATTCGACGCCTTTGCCCAAGGCACCGAAGGCATTGCCCGCGCCATTGCAAAGAGCAGCGCGTTTTCGATCGCAGGCGGCGGCGACACCCTGGCTGCGATTGCCAAATACGGCATCGAGAAACAGGTGGGCTACATCTCCACCGGCGGCGGCGCCTTCCTGGAAGTGCTGGAAGGAAAAACCCTGCCGGCCTTCGAGATCTTGCAGAAGCGGGCGGCGGGCTGAGCGGGACTCGGGAACCAGCGAAAAACCGCAGCTCTCAGGGGCTGGCGTGCCAGTCCAGCCAGCGCAGTCCGGGCACGCGCGAAAACTCGCGGACATTGCGCGTCACCAGTGTTGCCTGATGGCGCAGCGCCGTAGCGGCAATCAAGGTGTCGTAAGGTCCGATCGGCTGCCCCGTCGCCTCCAAAGCCACTCTGAGACTTGCGGCCTGGTTGGCGCACTCGGAGTCAAAGGCAAGCACGGTCAGGGGCCGCAGAAAGCGCGCCAGCGCGTCCAAGCGTGGCGCGGCCACCTCGTCGGGCAGTCGCAATAGCCCATAACGCAACTCGTACTCCACGACGGCCGGTACCGCAAGATCAGCCGGGCGCATGGCCTGCAGTCTAGGAACGACCTGCGGATCGCCACGGAAGTAATAGCTGATGGTGTTGCTGTCGAGGATCAGCATATTCGCCGATCAAAAACCCAGGCGGGGCACATCGGCCGCCAGCGTCGCGGGCGCATCTTCTCGCAAAGGAAAGTCAGGGAACTGCCCAGCCAATGCCAAGCATTCCTTCGGCCATTCATGGGCTGCGTAAGTACGGATCAGGTCGGCAACCCAACGACTTTTGGACACGCCATTGGCCTTGGCCGCCTGATCCACTAAGGCCTGCGTCGCGTCGTCGAGGTAAAGCGTGATTTGGGACATGGCAATCGTTGTTATAACACTATTGGCAAGTATACGTTAACGTATACGCTAGATCGCCAACCCTGATGGGGACTCCCACTTACGGTGGAACATGACACACCGCCTCTACATTGTTTCCCTCCGGGTCAATCACAAAAGCCTCACCGCAGTTAGGGTGGCAGTGGGGGCGCGGCCCGGGTGCGCGGTTGTCCTTGGCGCCGGCCTCTATGGCTGCCGTGTAAAAGTCATAGACGCGCCGTACGGCGATGGCCCGTCGATAAACCAGACATCGGCTCTTTTCCCGCCTAGTGGACGGGCCCATCTTCTGACTGCTCGTCGGTACGGACGAATCTGATGTCAGAAATCAGTTCGTCTCCCACCATTTCTGAGCAAGCGCCCTATCGAAGGGGGGAAGGAGGGACTTCTTGATCTCAATGCCCTTGAGCGCCGGAAACCTGAAACGGAATTTGCCTTCGTCCTCGGCAAGTCGATCCGAAATTTCAATGTCAAAGGTGCCGCCCGAGGCTCCCGCAACGGCTTGGTCAATCAGAGGGACTGACGGGCCGGCCTTGAACTCATTGCCTTGCCGTTCACGAACAGTAGCCGTCACGTGGCCCAAATAGAAGACACCCGGGCCACTGGCTTCAACAGACGCATGCACTGGTGCGAAGAACATGGCCGTGATCGGGAAGGATCGAGTCAAACTCGTCAGGCCGCGGATCTCATAGCGGCCAGGATCGAGTTGCATACGGAGAAAGTAGGTGCTGCCTACATCCGGGCTGTCAGATTCATTCTTCGCTTTATCGTCCATCGTGAAATTGAGCCTATCGGCAGCTTCCTTCGCGCCCGGTTTTTCTACGTTGACAACCAGCAACTTGGGCTGATATGAGGGGCGGTATGTATTCTTCAGTGTCGCTGTCATTAGAAACACGGGCTTGCTCGATTCCGTCAATCGCTCCTCATCGCTTTCAAAGGCCATCTTTGTTCGGGTCGCACAGCCGGAAAGCACCAGAGCCATCACCAAGACAAAAAAGTAGGCTCGTATCTTCATGGCAGACGACTCATGGCGGGTTGATGGAGGGACGATGCCTGCTCCAGGCGAACAGGCAGCATGTTGCGAATGGGTGCGGTAGCAGGCAGGCCACACCGGTTCGTGCTTGGAGTTAGTTTATGGCCGGCTCCCTGCTAGCGGCAATGGTCAATGGCTGGCAACGACGATATTTAACTTTATGGGCGCAGCGCAGGGAACCTTGCGCCTACAGGGCCATAAAACCCACAGCGGGGCGATGTCCAACGCCCTAAAAACTCGACCCCGGCGTGGCCAGAAAGGCCAGTTCTTCGGGGGTGGATGTTCGGCCCAGGATCTGGTTGCGGTGGGGGTAGCGGCCGAAGCGGTCGATGATGGCTTTGTGCCTGAGCTCGAACTCGTGGCTGTCCTTGGACGCGCGCTCCTTGAACAGCTCGTCGGCCACAGAGTGGATGCGGCGCGATTCGCTGTGCATATAGGGCATGT
>CANHGF010000112.1 GCA_947460065.1 Comamonadaceae bacterium | reverse complement strand
GCCCTACACGCCCGAGGTGGCGACTTATCGCGAACAAGGGCAGGGCGAGCTGGTGGTGCGCGAATGGTTTGGCTTTTTCGCGCCGGCTGGCATCTCCGATGCGACCCGTGAGGCGATCAACGCCGCCTTGCGCGCCGCCATGGCCCAGCAGGACATCCGCGATTTCGTCACCCCTTTGGCCGGCCACATCGAGGCCAGCACTGTGGCCGACCACAGCCGCCGCCTGGCTGCCGATTCGGACATGGGTCGCCGTCTGGTCGGCGCCTTGGGCTTCAAGGCCGACTCCTGATATCCGGTGGTCATCGTCAGGCCCTCAGGGCCTGATGCGCTGGCTCCACTGAGCCAGCGCGACCGCAATGGGGCCTTTGGCGCCTGTTCATCGCGCTGACTGGGAGCGTTGAACAGCTCAGCGCCGCGACGACACCACAATGCCGCCGACGATCATGCTGAAGGCCAGCAGGTGGTAGAGCTGCGGCGCCTCGCCGAGCAGGACGGTTGACAACAGGGCGGCGAACACCGGGGCCAGATTGCTGAAAAACGAGGCGATCTGCGGGCCGGCGCGTTGCACCCCGATGCCCCAGAACCGGTAGGCCAGGACCGCAGGTCCGACGGCAATGAAGACGATGGCAGCCACCACCGGAGCGCTCCAGATGATTTTGGGCGAGCCCAGGGTCCATTCGGCGCCAGCAAACAGTCCTGACCAGACCAGGCCAAAAAGCACCTGTGCCATGAGGTAGGCGGCCCAGTGGCTGCGCAGGCTTTGGGGCTCGCTCGGTCTGGCCAGCAGCCAGCTGTAGACGCTCCAGCACAGCGTGGCCAGCAAGACATAGGCGTCTCCCGGCACAAAGCGCAGTTGCTGCAAGACCGCCCACTGGCCTCGGCACAGCACCAACAGCACCCCTGCGATGGACAGCAGGGCGCCCAGCCATTGGCGCTTGGTGATGACTTGCGCGTGCAGCATTCGCCCCAGCAGCAGCGTCCACACCGGCATGCTGCCGGCCACCAGGGTGACGTTGACAGCGGTGGAGGTCTGTAGCGCCATGTATTGCAGCGCGTTGTAGGCGCCTATGCTCATCAGGCCCAGCAGGCTCAGGCGGCGCCAGTGGGGCCAGATCGGGCCATCGCGGCGTAAAAAACGCCAGGACAGCGGCAGCAGGATCAGCAAGGCCAGGACCCAGCGAAACAAATTGAGCGTCAGCGGCGGCACCTGCTCATGGATCCAGCGGCCGACCAGGGAATTGCAGGCCCACAGCAGCGATGCTGTGCTCAGCATCAGCACGGTTGCCGGGGTCAAGGGGGAAGACATGCTGCGACTGTAGCGCGCTCGGGATTGCGGGGCGGTCGCCTGCGCGCGACTCCATTTCATGTCACCATCTCAGTCTTTGACGTTTAAGCGCTCGATACAAGGAGATACCTATGAGCAGCACCGTGGCCAAGGCCGTACGCATAGAACGCTTTGGTGGCCCCGAAGAGATGAAATTGGTCGATGTCAGCGTGGGCGAGCCCGGCCCTGGCGAGATCCGCATACGCCACAAGGCGGTTGGCCTGAACTTCATCGATGTCTACCAGCGTACCGGTATGTACCCGCTGCCGCTGCCGCTCAATATGGGCATGGAGGCTTCGGGCATCATCGAGGCGGTTGGCGAGGGCGTGACCCACCTGAAGGTGGGCGACCGTGCCGCCTATGCCAGCCAACCGCCCGGCAGCTATTGTGAGCTGCGGGTGATGCCGGCGCGCTCTGTCTGCAAGTTGCCCGATGCGATCTCTTTTGAGACCGGCGCTGCCATGATGCTCAAAGGCATGACGGTGCAGTACCTGCTGCGCCGCACCCTCCCGCAGGCTGGGTTGCAGGCCGGCGATTTTGTGCTGTTCCATGCGGCCGCTGGCGGCGTCGGCCTGATTGCCTGCCAATGGGCGCGCGCCCTGGGCTTGCAACTGATCGGTACTGCCGGCTCGGACGAAAAATGCGCCCTGGCCAAGGCCAAGGGCGCAGCCCATGTGATCAACTACGCCAAGGAAGATTTTGTGGCCAGGGTCAAGGAGATCACCGGTGGACAAGGCGTGAAAGTGGTTTACGACTCCGTCGGTGCAGATACCTTCATGAGGTCGCTCGACTGCCTGCGCCCCTTCGGACTGATTGCCAACTTCGGCAATGCCTCGGGCAAGGTGCCTCCGTTTGACATCAACGTGCTGGCCGGCAAGGGCTCCCTGTATGCCTCGCGGCCGACCTTGTTCAGCCATCTGGCCACCCGCGAAGCTACGCAGGAAATCGCCGACGATCTGTTTGGCATGGTCTCCAGCGGCAAGGTCCAGATCCAGATTGACCAGAGCTTCCCCTTGGCCCGGGTGGCCGATGCCCACCGTGATTTGGAGGCGCGCAAGACCACAGGCTGCACCATCCTGACCCTCTGATCGGGGGGGCTGTGGGAGCCGCGCCTTCGCGGCGATGGGGCGATGGATCAGCGCCTGCATCGTGCCGAGGGCGGAACTCCCACTGGATCACACGAGGCCGCAGGGTGGGGAGTGGGAGCCGCGCCCTCGCGGCGATGCAGTGCTTGATCGACAGCCGCATCGCGCCGGGGCAGTGCTCTCACAAAGGACCCCGGGCAGGGCCTTTGGACAGGTCTTTCGATGGCAGCCGAGCCGCTAGCGCGAGCGGCGCACCCGCAGCAATTCGTCAGCGATCATGCAGATCGCGCCCAGCGTGATCGCGCTGTCGGCCAGGTTGAAGGCTGGGAAATGCCAGCCGGCCCAATGAAAGTCCAGGAAGTCAATGACATAGCCGTGGAGCAGGCGGTCGATCACATTGCCCACTGCACCGCCCAGGATGCAGGCCAGGGCGAAGCAGAACAGCTTTTGCCCTGGATGCGCCTTGAGCAGATAGACGATGAATACGGTGGCCACCGCCCCGACGCCGGTGAAGAACCAGCGCTGCCAGCCCGAGGCGCCGGCCAAGAATGAAAACGCAGCGCCGCTGTTATGCACCCGCACCAAATTGAAAAACGAGGCCAACGGCCTGGCTTCGCCGAACTGAAAAGCGCCCAGGATCAGAACCTTAGTCAACTGGTCGAGCACCATGATCAGGAAGGCCAGTGCCAGCCAGGGCAGTAGGCTGGGCGCGGCTTGTGACTTGGCAGGCTTTCCCATCAGGCCACCTGTCGCTGTTCGCCGCTGCCGTAAAGGTTGCTGGTGCAGCGACCGCACAGGCCTGGGTGGGCGCTGTCATGTCCCACATCGTCGCGGTAGTGCCAGCAGCGCTCGCACTTGGCCGCGGTGCTGGGCTGGACCTGGATTCGCAGCGCATCGCCGCCCTGGCACTCCAGCGCTGAGGTGATGAAGACGAATTTGGCGTCCTCGCCCAGGGCGGTGATCAGCGCGTGATCAGCCGGCTGCAATTGCAGGCTGACGGTGGCCTGTAGGGAGGAGCCAACCTGGCCGGCGGCGCGCAGCGCTTCAATCTCCTTGTTGACCGCATCGCGGATCTCGCGGATGCGCGACCAGCGTTGCAGCAATGCGGTATCGGGCGCGCCCATCTGCGAAAACGTTTCCAAGAAAATCGTCTCAGCGCTGCCGATGCTGCTCCAGGCCTCTTCGGCGGTGAAGGACAGAAACGGGGCCATCCAGCGCAGCATGGCCTGGGTGATGCGGTAGAGCGCGGTTTGCGCGCTGCGGCGTTCCAGGCTCTTGGGCGCGGTGGTGTAGAGCCGGTCCTTGAGCACGTCCAGGTAGAAGGCGCCGAGGTCTTCCGAGCAATAAACCTGCAGCTTGGAGACCACCGGGTGGAACTCGTAGACCTCGTAGTGTGCCAGGATCTCGGCCTGCAGTTGCGCCGTGCGCGCCAGCGCGTAGCGGTCGATCTCCAGCAACTGCGCGTCGGGCACGGCGTCTTGCGCCGGGTCGAAGTCGCTCACATTGGCCAGCAAAAAGCGCAAGGTGTTGCGGATGCGGCGGTAGGCATCAACCACCCGGGCCAGAATTTTGTCGTCGATGTTCAGGTCGCCCGAGTAATCGGTCGAGGCTACCCACAGGCGCACGATTTCGGCGCCGAGCTTTTGCGTCACGCTTTGCGGCTCGACCGTGTTGCCCAGGCTCTTGCTCATCTTGCGGCCCTGGCCATCGGTGGCAAAGCCGTGCGTGAGCAGGCCGCGATAGGGCGCGCGGTCAAACAGCGCGCAGCCCAGCAGCAGCGAGGAATGGAACCAGCCGCGGTGTTGGTCGTGCCCTTCCAGGTACAGGTCGGCCTCGGGGCCACTTTCGTGGAAGGGCGGGCGGGCATAGGCGTTCTTGTGGCTGCCGCGCAGCACGTGCCAGAAGGTCGAGCCCGAGTCGAACCAGACTTCCAGGATGTCGGTGCTCTTGGTGTAGTGCGGCGCATCCTGCGGGCCCAGAATGTCTTCGGGCGTGACGCGGCTCCAGGCCTCGATGCCGCCTTGCTCGACGATGGCGGCGGCCTGGTCCAGGATGTCCATGGTGCGCGGATGCAGATCGCCCGTGTCCTTGTGCAGGAAGAAAGGCACAGGCACGCCCCAGCTGCGTTGGCGCGAGATGCACCAGTCCGGCCGGCCGGCAATCATGTCGCGCAGCCGGGTCTTGCCGTTTTCGGGGTAGAAGCGGGTCTGCTCGATCGCATCGAGCGCCAGTTGCCGCAAGGTCTTAGGCGCCTTGTCTTTCGTAAACACGCCTTCGCCCTCATCCATGCGGATGAACCACTGCGCGGCTGCGCGGTAGATCACCGGCGTCTTATGCCGCCAGCAGTGCGGGTAGCTGTGCGTGATGCCCACCGTGCTCATCAGCCGGCCGGCGAGCTTGAGCGCATCCAAAATCGCAGGAATCGCCTTCCAGATGTGCTGGCCGCCAAACAGGGGGAACTCGGGCGCATAGGCGCCGGTGCCCTGCACCGGGTTGAGGATGTCGGTGTAGGCCATGCCGTGCGCGATGCACGAGCTGAAGTCGTCCACGCCATAGGCGGGCGCGGAGTGAACCAGGCCAGTGCCGTCGGCATCGCTCACGTAGTCGGCCAGGTAAACGGGCGACAGGCGCCGATAGCCGGCGTCGGCCTCATACAGCGGATGGCGGAAGTTCAGGCCGCCCAGTTGCGCGCCCTTGGCGGTGGCCAGCACCGTGCCGGCCAGGCCAAAGCGCTCCAGACACTTGCCCACCAGGGTCTCGGCCAGCACCAAGCAGCCTTTGGGCGTGTCGACCAGTGCGTAGCTCAGTTCGGGATGGGCATTGAGCGCCTGGTTGGCGGGGATGGTCCAGGCGGTGGTGGTCCAGATCACCGCAAAGCCGCTCTTGCCGGCAGGCAGGGCCTGCAGGCCGAAGGCAGCGGCTAGCTTTGCCGGCTCGTCGGTCTCGAAGGCCACATCCAGCGTATCGCTCTTCTTGTCGGCGTATTCAATCTCGAATTCGGCCAGCGAGGAGCCACAGTCGAAGCACCAGTAAACGGGCTTGAGACCGCGGTAGACGAAGCCGCGCTCGATCACCCGCTTGAACGCGCGGATCTCGCCGGCCTCGTTGGCATAGTCCATGGTGCGGTAGGGCCGCTCCCAGTCGCCCAGCACGCCCAGACGCTTGAAGTCCTCACGCTGCTGCTCAATTTGCTCGATGGCGAAGGCCCGGCTCTTGGCTTGCATGTCGTCGCGCGAGAGCTTGCGGCCGTGCAGCTTTTCAATGGCGTTTTCGATCGGCAAGCCGTGGCAGTCCCAGCCGGGAATGTATTGCGCGTCAAAGCCGGCGAGCTGGCGGCTCTTGACGATCATGTCCTTGAGCACCTTGTTCAGGGCGTGGCCGACGTGCAGCTTGCCATTCGCATAGGGTGGGCCGTCGTGCAGCACGAAAAGCGGCGCGCCCGCGCGGGCGTCGCGCAGCTTCTTGTACAGGCCTTTTTCGTTCCACTCTTGCACCCAAGCGCCCTCGCGCTTGGGCAGGTCACCCCGCATCGGAAAGGGCGTGTCCGGCAGGTTCAAGGTGGCGCGGTAATCCTGGGATTTTTCAGACATGATGGAGGTAACAGACGACTTGGGCAGGCTCAGCGCCCATGGGGGCAAAAGAGGAGAGGGCCAGGGGCGCAAGGCCGATCGCCCTGAGCCTGACAGATGGGCGGCGAGCGGCGCTCTCGGGGTCGGGCGGCAGCCTCAAATTCGGTCGCGGGTGGTCTGGCGGTGGGTCTGTCCATGGCGCGAGGCAAACCAGGCACGGGCCTCACTGCAGTCCCGGGCGATGCCCTCGGTCAGCGCGGCCAGCCCCTCGTACTTGAGCTCGCCATGAAGTTTGTGCAGCAGATCCACACGCACGAGTTTACCGTAGGCCTCCTCTGGCCCCAGGGCTTGGGGCCAGTCAAGAATATGCGTCTCCAGCAGAACCCGACCGCCGTTGACGTCGTCGGCACTCAGTGAGGGCCGCACGCCCAGATTGGCCACACCGGCCAGGGGCTGCGGACCCAGGCCGTGGACCTCCACGACAAAGATCCCGCTGGCCGCCGGCTTGGCGTGCGAAAAGCGCAGGTTCAGGGTGCGAAAGCCGTCGCCGGCGCCCGGCGCGCTGGCGCCCAATTCGCGCCCGAGCTTGGCACCGTGCACCACATGGCCGGAAATCCCATAAGGCCGCCCCAGCAGGCTGGCTGCTAAGCCCATTTGCCCCTGCGCCAGGGCCTCGCGCACCGCCGAACTCGAGACCCGCAAGCCATGGACCTCGTAGCTGTTCATGCGTGCCACATCAAAGCCGAACTCATTGCCAGCGGCGTCGAGCATGGCGTAGTCGCCGGCGCGCTTGGCACCAAAGCGAAAGTCATCGCCGACCAGTACATAGCGCACCTGCAAACCCTTGACCAGGATGTCTTGAATGAAGCTTTGCGCGCTTTGGCGGGCTAATTTGTCGCGAAAAGGCAGCACCACCACCTCGTCGACCCCACAGCGTGCCAACTCGGTAAGCTTGTCGCGCAGGGTCGAGATGCGCGCCGGGGCAGAGGCGGGCGCAAAGTATTCGCGCGGATGGGGTTCGAAGCTCATCACCCGCACCGGCAGGCCTCGGTGCTCGGCCTCGCTGCGCAGCAGCGCCAGCATGGCCTGGTGGCCACGGTGCACGCCGTCGAAATTGCCAATGGTCAGCGCGCAAGTACTGGCCAGTTCGCGGTGCTCAAAGCCTCGGTAAATCCTCATACGGTCCAGATTATCGGTCGGCGCGTCGCCAGCCCCCGCAATCGCGCTATATTTCGGAGATTGCGTGTGCGGCCCCAGGCCGGCTTGGCCGGCGGGGCCCGCAGCGTGACCATCGATGTTCCTGTCCATAAATTTGGAGGTTCGCTTGAAGGTCTTGAAGCTGTCCGCTCAGGGTTTGCCGCAATCTTGGATCAGTCTGGAGCAGGCGGTGCTCCACTACGCAGCCGGCGAGGTGCGTTGGGAAGTCGGTGCCGAAGTGGCGCTGTTTCGCGGGGGGCATAACGCCCGCACCGGCGAGCAGTCGCAGATCCGCGTGAGCAGCATCATCGGCACGCGCGGGGTGCCCAATATCAATCCCTTTGAGCTGCGCCCGGGCCTGACCAACAGCAAGCTTTTTGCCCGCGACCGCAATGTCTGCGCCTATTG
>CANHGF010000111.1 GCA_947460065.1 Comamonadaceae bacterium | reverse complement strand
TTCCAGTAGTAGGCGCCGGTGAACATCAAGCCTTGGGCCACGGGCAGGCCCAGGGCGTGAATGTCGGGAATGGTGATGAGCAGGCCGGCCAGCTTTTGGCCGCCTTTGACCAGGCCGAATTCGGCCGCCTGCTTGAGCGAGTTGGCGGTGTCGCCACCGGCGTTGGCAAAGCCCACCACCTGTGCCTTGGAGGCCTGTGCCTGTAGCAGGTAGGAGCTGAAGTCCAGCGAGTTGAGCGGGTGCTTGGTCGCGCCGATCACCTTGCCGCCGCGCGCTTCCACCACCTTGGTGACGTCAGCCTGCAGAGCTTGGCCGAAAGCATAGTCGGCGGTCAGGAAGTACCAGCTCTTGCCGCCGCCCTCGACGATGGCTCGGCCGGTCACATTGGCCAGGGCGTAAGTGTCATAGGTCCACTGCACCAGGGTGCGCGAGCACTGCGCGCCGGTCAGCGCCGACGAGGCAGCGCCAGAAATCAAGAGTGCCTTGCCGCGTTCCTTGGCAATCTGGTTGACCGCCAGGGCCACCGCCGAGTTGGGCACGTCGAGGATGACGTCGACGCCCTCGTTTTCATACCAGCGGCGGGCGATATTGGCGCCCACGTCGGCCTTGTTTTGGTGGTCGGCAAAAACCAATTCGACGGGCATGCCCGCGATCTTGCCGCCGAGTTTTTCAATGGCCATCCTGGCCGCCTCGACCGAGCCTGGCCCGGATACGTCAGAGTACAGGCTGGACATATCGGTCAGCACGCCCACCTTGATCTTGTTGTCGCTGATTTGTGCGAGGGCCGAGCCGCTCAGCAGTCCAATAGAAATGAGGCCGAACAGGGTGCGCAGTTTGATCATGGCTTGCCTTTCAATGAGGGTGATCGCTTGCCGACAGGCTCATCAGCATCTGTTGCTGACTGTGGCAAGCGGACTCTAAGTGGCCGCTGCGTGGCCCCTGATAGAGCAAACCCTAGGGGCACTGTCGGACGCGCGACATGGCACTGGTCTGGTGCGGCGTGTGGGCAAGCCGGCGGTTGAGCCTGTCCATGCCCTTGTTACTTGCGGGCCATGAGGCTTGCGGTAATATTGAAGTTCTTTCCCCAAGGGGAGTAGCGAGCCGGCCCTGCCGGCGGGCAGTTCCGTCAATACACAGGCAGCAGCAGCCGCCTGTCGGACTGTCCGGGCCTGAGAACCATCAGGTCACGCAAGACCTTGTGGGTGCGCGTTAAACCGTACCGAGGTCTTTTTTTATGAATTCCATTGCGCCGCTGTGGTTGTGGCTGGTCTTTGTCGCTATTGTTTTAGCGTCCTTGCTGATTGATTTTGTGGTGCTCAAGAAGCAGGGTGCCCACGAGGTCGGCGTCAAGGAGGCGCTGAACTGGTCCATCGTCTGGGTCGCCCTGAGTCTGGTGTTCAATGCCCTGTTTTGGTGGGCGGTGCGTGACAGCACGGGCGACGCGGCACTGGCGACAGAAAAATCGCTGGAATTTCTCACCGGCTATCTGATTGAAAAAAGCCTGGCGGTCGACAACATCTTTGTCTTCCTGATGATCTTTACCTATTTTGCAGTTCCGGCGGCTTATCAGAAGCGGGTGCTGATGATAGGCATCATCGGGGCTATCGTGCTGCGCACAGTGATGATCCTGATCGGCGGCTGGTTGCTGGCCGAGTTCCACTGGGTGCTGTATGTCTTCGGTGCCTTCCTGTTGCTGACCGGTGTCAAGATGTGGTGGGCCGCTGGCAAGGAGCCCGACCTGTCCGACAACCCGGTGCTCAAGTGGCTGAAAAAGCTGATGCCGGTGAGCGAAAACTACGACGGTGAAAAGTTCTTCACCGTCCAAAACGGTAAGCGCATCGCCACACCGCTGCTGATGGTGATCTTCATGGTGGGCTTGACCGATGTGATCTTTGCGGTCGACTCCATTCCGGCGATTTTTGCCATCACCAGCGACCCCTTTATTGTGCTGACCAGCAATGTGTTTGCGATTTTGGGTCTGCGGGCGATGTTCTTTTTACTGCAGGCCGTAGCGGCCCGCTTTCACCTGCTCAACTACGGTCTGGCGGTGATCTTGATTTTCATCGGCACCAAGATGATGCTAATCGATGTTTTCAAGATTCCGGTTGTGATCTCGCTGCTTGTGGTGGTGTTGATTTTGGCGGTGACCATGCTGATCAGTGTGCGTACCGCCGGTGGTGCGCCGGCTGCGCGGCACAAGTGATTAAAAAGGAGGTTCGCTATGAAATGTCCCCATTGCACAGACCAGTCCCTGCTGATGTCCGAACGGCAGGGTGTGGAGATCGATTACTGCCCGCAGTGCCGCGGCGTCTGGCTCGACCGCGGCGAGCTCGACAAGCTCATTGAGCGCAGCGTGGCGGTAGGCGCAGCGCCGGCTGCCGCGCCGGCCCCGCAAGCGCAGCCTTACCCGCAAGCGCAGCCTTACCCTGCCGGTGGGTCGCACAAGCAGCACGGCTACCGTAAGCACAAGTCCTGGCTGCACGAGATTTTTGACTGAGCCGTGGGGCGCTGAGCCGGCCAGAGCGCTGATATCCTTGGCGCATGAGCAAGGCGTTCACCAAGGAAAGCGACGGCGATGACGACGAGCCGGGCTTGCCGCCGCTGCCGGCCGGGGTCAAGAACTACATCACGCCGGCGGGCTTTGCCCTGCTCAAGGACGAGCTGCTCGAGCTGATCGACAACGAGCGACCGCGCATGGTCGAGGTGGTGCACTGGGCGGCCAGCAATGGCGATCGTTCGGAGAACGGCGACTACCTGTACGGCAAGAAGCGACTGCGCGAGATTGATCGCCGCATCCGCTGGCTGACACGCCGGCTGGAGGTGGCTGAGCTCAGCGACCCCTCGGTTCACCATGGCGGCGACCAGGTGTTTTTTGGCGCCACCGTGCGCTACGCGTTGGAAGATGGGCGCGAGCAAACGGTGACGATTGTGGGCACGGACGAGGCCGACAGCCTGGCCGGGCAGGTCAGCTGGATCAGCCCGGTGGCACGGGCCCTGCTCAAGGCCCGTGTGGGCGACGAGGTGGTCTTGCACACCCCGCAGGGACTGCAGCATCTGGAGGTGCTGGGCGTATCCTATCCCGCCCCGGCCTGAGCAGTCGGTCGCCTAGGCAGCCCTTGCGGCAGGCGCGCGGGAGAACAGCCCGCCGATCAGCTCGCGTGCCAGGCGCTCCGTCAGGGCCAGCGACAGCATCAGACCCGTCGTGACCGCCGTTGCAATCCCGATCCAGATGCCGAGATAGCCCAGATCGAAAACATGGACGTAGATCCACGAGAAAAGCGCAACGCCGATTCCCTGCCGGTAGATCCCGATCCAAAGCGTGTAGATTGGTTTTCTCAAGGCCTGCAGCAAGGAGGTGATCGCAAACAAGGTGACATACACGGGCAAGATGAGCCCATCGATGTACAGATAGCTCTTGCCGATTTCGATCACCCGCTCATCGTTGGTGAAGATCGCCATCGCAGGGCCTGCTGCGAGCCAAAGAACGCAAGAGCCCGTCAGCATCAGCGCCACGCCCGCCTTGAAGCAAAACATCGTCGCCGCGCGCACTCGGTCGTGATGGCCCGCCCCGTAGTTCTGCGCTGCAATTGGCAGCAGCGCCCCGGTCAGGCCGAAGGCGGGCAGCAAAATCAACTGCTCGATCCGCAGGGCGATGCCATAGGCGGCCACCGCCTCGCCCCCGAAGCCCTTCAGATAGAACTGGATCACGAACCCAGCCATCATCATCACCACCATGGCAAAGCTGGCCGGCAGGGCTTGGCCGACGATCTGGCGCATCATCGCCATCTCGGGTGCGAAGCGGCGGTGATGCGCCATGGCCTCGGACCGCAGGGCGCGCCACAGGACATAGCTCATCACCCCGGTCTGTGACACGACGGTCGACAGCGCGATGCCGTCAAAGCCTATCCCTTCGAGCGGGCCTAGTCCGAACATAAAGAGCGGGTTCAGGACCAGGTTGGCGAAAAAGGCGGCAATATTGGCGTACAGCATGGACTTGGTATCGCCTTGCGCCGTCAGGATGCCGTTGGCGCCATAGGCGATGACGAAGGCTGGCGCGCCGAACATCAGGACGCGCAGATACTGGTTGGCCGCGTCCCTATAAGCACCCGGTTCGGACACCAGGGCAATCAGCCACGGCGCGGCAAACCAGCCGATCGCCATCCCCAAAGCCGAGGCGCCAAGCCCGAAGGTGATGCCCTGCGCAGCGATCAGGCCTTCCTGCCCCGAGCGCTTGCCCAAGGCATGGCCCACCAAAGCGCCCATCGCACTGGACAAGCCGACGCCGATCGCCACGAACAGGATAAAGAAGACGGTGAACGAAATGGCCAGACCCGCTTGCGCTTCGGTGCCCAGCATCCCCGCGTAGTAAACATCGACCACGTTGTACAGGGTGGTGAACACCATCCCGACGGCTGCGGGCACGGCAAGGGCCCGGAAATGATGGGGGATGGAGCCGGTGGTCAGGTCGCGCCGTGCCATGATGTGGTGCGCCTTCAAGTACCCGGCCGGGCCCGCTGCACCCTGAGCACCGAAGGCGTGCGCTTGAGGTTGCGCATCACGGTGGCCAGGTGCACCCGGTCCTCGACCGCGATGGTAAAGCGCAGTTCGGTGGTGTCTTGGGCGCTTTCGGGCTGCATCTGCACATGGGTGATGTTGACCTCGGCGCTGGCAAAGGCCGAGGCCACCTTGGCCAGCACGCCTTTGCTGCTTTTGACGGTCAGCAGCAGATCGGTCTCAAAGGGGCGGGTGAGCTCGTCGGACCATTCGACGGCTATGAAACGTTCGCTGTCGCGGTGCTGCAGGCGGCGGGCGACGCTGCAGTCTTCGGTATGCACCACCACCCCTTCACCGTGCCCAAGGTAGCCGACGATCTCATCGCCGGGAATCGGTCGGCAGCAGGACGCAAACTGTACCGAGCTGCCTTCGCTGCCGTCGAGCAGCAGCGCGCCTTGCGAGACCGATTCATGCGCAGTAAAGCGCTCGCGGCTCATCAGCAAGGCGTCGGGCTTGAGTCCGGCTTCCATCAGCAGCGCGGTCATGCGCTTGGCCACGATGCTGGCGATGCGCTTGCCCAGGCCAATGTCGGTCAGCAGGTCGGCTCTAGAGCGGTTGCCTGAAAAGCGCAGCACCCGCTCCCACAGCGAGCGGTTTTGCTCTTCGTCGGCCGGCAGCGGCTCTATGCCTTCGGCACGCAGGGCCTGCGAGAGCATTTTCTGGCCCAGCTCGCGCGACTCGCTCAAGGCCATGGTCTTGAGGTGGTGGCGGATCTTGGAGCGGGCACGGCCGGTGCGCACAAAACCCAGCCAGCCTGGGTTGGGGCTGGCCACTGGGCCGGTGATGACCTCGACCACATCGCCATTGCGCAGCTCGGTGCGCAGCGGCACCTGCTCGCCGTTGATCTTGGCCGCCACCGTGCGGTGGCCGATGTCGCTGTGGATGGTGTAGGCAAAGTCGACCACCGTCGCCCCGCGCGGCATGGCCATGATCTGGCTCTTGGGGGTGAAGACATAGACCGCGTCGGGGAACAGGTCGATCTTGATATGGTCCCAAAACTCCGAGGCGTCGCGTGTGTCCTGCTGGATGTCCAGCAGGGACTGCAGCCACTGCGTGCCCAGGTTTTGCGAGGCATCGCCCAGCGGATCGACCGCCTTGTACAGCCAGTGCGCGGCCACGCCGGACTCGGCCACCACATGCATGGCCTCGGTGCGCATCTGAAACTCGATGCTGGTGCCAAACGGGCCGACCAAGGTGGTGTGCAGCGATTGGTAGCCGTTGATTTTGGGAATAGCGATGTAGTCTTTGAACTTGCCCGGCAGCGGCTTGTAGAGTTGATGCAGCACGCCCAGTGCGCTATAGCAGCTGATGACCTGCTCGACGATGATGCGAAAGCCGTAGATGTCGGTGACCTGCGCAAACGACAGGTGCTTGTCGTTCATCTTGCGGTAGATCGAGAACAGGGTTTTTTCCCGGCCGTCGATGTGTACCTCGATGCCGGCGGCGGCAAAAGCGGCCTGAACCTCGCTCTGGGCGCGGCGAATGACGTCGCGGCGCCGGCCGCGCGAGCGCGACAAGGCCTTGGCCAGGGTGGCGTAGCGCCAGGGGTGCAGGTGCCGGAAGGACAGGTCCTGCAGCTCGCGGTAGGTTGCGTTCAGGCCCAGCCGGTGGGCGATGGGCGCGTAGATGTCGAGTGTCTCGCCTGCGATGCGGCCCCACTTGGCGCGCGGCAGATCACCCAGGGTGCGCATATTGTGAGTGCGGTCAGCCAGCTTGATCAGGATCACCCGCACGTCGCGGGCCATGGCCAGCAGCATCTTGCGGAAAGACTCGGCCTGGTTTTCCTCGCGGGTGGTGAAGGCCAGCTTTTCCAGCTTGGTCAGGCCATCGACCAGCTCGGCCACCGGCGCGCCAAAGCGCTCGATCAACTCGGGCTTGCTGACCCCGCAGTCTTCGATCGCGTCGTGCAGCAGCGCCGCCATCAGGGCCTGCGCGTCGAGCTTCCAGTCGGCGCATTGCGCCGCCACCGCGATCGGATGGGTGATGTAGGGCTCGCCGCTGCTGCGCAGCTGCCCCAGATGGGCCTGGTCGGCAAAGCGGTAAGCCTTGCGCACATGTTCGATGTCGCTCGCGCTGAGGTAGCCCAGTTTGGCCGTCAGCGCAGCAAAGCTGGCCGCAGCCGCGTTGGCGGCGGCCGGACTGAAGCGGGCTGGGGTGGCGATCTGCAAGGCGCTCATCCCCCGACTTTATCGCGAGCGGGCAGGGGCGTGGCGCTGGACTGGGATTTTGGCCGTCTTATGGGTCGCCTGTGTGGCTGCTTACGTGGCTGCTCTTGCGGCTGTCTGAGTGTCTGGATGAAGGCTGGCCAGAAACAAAAAACACCGCCTCGGCGGTGTTTTTCCAGGAGCTCGGCGGTTTCAGCCGGGCACTTTCTTGAGCATTTCCAGGCCGATCTGGCCGGCAGCGATCTCGCGCAGTGCGGTCACGCCGGGCTTGTTCTTGCTCTCAATCTTGGGCGTGTGGCCTTGGCTGAGCATGCGGGCCCTGTAGGTGGCCGCCAGCACCAGTTGGAAGCGGTTGGGGATTTTTTCCAGGCAGTCTTCAACGGTAATGCGGGCCATGGTGGCAACTCCAGTGGGCAGATTCAGGGCAGATTCAAGGCTTCGAAGGTGGCCGCCCGGCTGCGGCGTTGGGCCGCGTATTTCAGGCGTTGGGCGTGGACGATGCTCTTGAGGTCAAAGACCGCCCGTTCGAAAAGTTCGTTGATTATAACGAAGTCGAAGTGCTGGACCTGGGCCATCTCCTGGGCGGCATTGCGCAGGCGCAGCTCGATCACTGGAGCGCTGTCTTCGCCGCGCCTTTGCAGACGGGCCCGCAGTTCCTCCCAGCTCGGCGGCAGGATGAAGATCAGCACAGCGTTGCTGAACAGGCGCTTGATATTGATGGCGCCCTGGTAGTCGATTTCAAGCATCACATCGTTACCAACGCGGATGCGGTCCTCGATGGCCATGCGCGAGGTGCCGTAGCGGTGGCCGTGGACCTGGGCCCATTCCACAAAGGCCTCGCGCTCGATCATGCGGTCAAATTCGTCGTCAGCTAGAAAAAAGTATTCGCGCCC
>CANHGF010000110.1 GCA_947460065.1 Comamonadaceae bacterium | reverse complement strand
ATGGCTCCTGCCCTACGGCTACAACATGGGCCGAGCCATTGAGGACTGCAAGCCCGATCGGGTGATCCAGAGTGTTCGGGCTCTGCTCGAAGAGCGGGCCTGAGGCCTGCATCAGACGGGCCAGGGGCGCTCAGTTCCGGCTGCTGCGGCACCGGCATCAATAGCAGGGCCCTAGGCAGCCTGCGCGGCGCAAGGACCTGGCAACGGCAGGTCGCTGCGGCCTACTCTACCCGCGTCACCCGATTGGGCTTGAAGCCCAGGTCGGCTACCTTGCCCTTTTTCGCGCGAGCGACGCGCGCGTTGTTCAGGCTGCGGATTTCCAGGGTTTCTTCGCGGTCTTTGCCGCCTCGGCCTACGCCCCGGATTTTTACGCTGCGGGTATAAGCCGCCGCGCCGGCCAGGCTGTCCTTGGCCTCAAGGTCGATCAGCATCAGACCGCGGCCGCCTTTTTCCATGACTTTGAGCTCGTCAATGGCAAAGGTCAGGATGCGCCCTGCGGTACTGGCGCAGGCCACATGGGTGGCTGCGGGCATGGCGGCTTTGTCAGGCGCGGGGCTGGCGTTGCTGCCGCTGACATGCGAGGGCGCGCACAGGGTTTCGCCCTCGCCCAGGCTGACGAAGGCCTTGCCGCTTTTGTTGCGCGAGACCATGCTCTCCACCGTAGCCAGAAAGCCATAGCCGCCTGAACCCGACAGCAAGAGCGTCGCCTGGGCGGGGCCAGCAAAGTAGTGCAGCAGCTGGCTGCCCGTTTCGAGTTCGACCAAGGTGGTCAGCGGCTGACCGTCGCCGCGCGCGCCCGGCAGCACCGATACCGGCACCGAATAGACCCGGCCGTTGCCGCCAAAGGCCAGCAGGGTATCGACGGTGCGGCACTCGAAGGTGCTGTAAAGCCCGTCACCAGCCTTAAAGGCAAAACCGGCGCTGTCATGGCCGTGGCCCTGTCGGGCCCGCACCCAGCCCTTGGAAGACACCACCACGGTGACCGGCTCGTCGATGACTTTGACCTCGACCACCGCCTTCTTTTCGGCCTGAATCAGGGTCCGGCGCGCATCGGCAAAGAGCTTGGCGTCAGCCTCGATCTCGCGCACCATCAGGCGACGAAGCGCGTTGGGGCTGCCCAGAATTTCTTCAAGCTTGCCTTGCTCTTCGCGCAATTCCTTGAGCTCCTGCTCGATCTTGATGGCCTCCAGGCGGGCCAGCTGGCGCAGGCGGATTTCCAGAATGTCTTCGGCCTGTCGGTCGCTGAGCTTAAAGCGCTCGATCAGCGCCTGCTTGGGCTCGTCGGAATGACGGATGATGCGAATCACCTCGTCAATATTGAGCAGCACCAGTTGACGGCCTTCTAGGATGTGGATGCGCGCCAGCACCTTGTCCAGCCTGTGCTGCGAGCGGCGCTGCACGGTCTGCTGGCGAAAGCCTATCCATTCCTCGATCATCTGGCGCAGCGACTTTTGCATCGGCCTGCCATCCAGACCGATTTGAGTCAGGTTGATCGGCGCCGAGGTCTCCAGGCTGGTGTGGGCCAGCAAGGTGTTGATCAACTCACTTTGTTCAATGCGGCTGGTCTTGGGCTCGAAAACCAGCCTGACCGCTGCATCCTTGCTCGATTCATCGCGCACCACGTCGAGCACGGCCAGCAAGGTTTGTTTGAGCAGCATCTGGTCGACGCTCAGGGCCTTCTTGCCGGCCCTGACCTTGGGGTTGGTCAGCTCCTCGATTTCTTCCAGCACTTTTTGTGTGCTCACGCCAGGCGGCAATTCATTGACCACCAGCTGCCATTGGCCGCGCGCCAGCTCTTCGATCTTCCAGACCGCGCGCACCTTGAGCGAGCCACGGCCGCCGGCATAGGCCGAAGCGATATCGGCCGGGCCGGAGATGATTTGCCCGCCGCCGGGGTAATCGGGGCCGGGAATGATGCCCAGCAACTCCTCGTCGCTGAGCTGGGGGTTCTTGATCAGGGCCACGCAGGCGTCGGCCACCTCGCGCAGGTTGTGGCTGGGGATCTCGGTGGCCAAGCCCACCGCAATGCCGCTGGCTCCATTGAGCAGCACAAAGGGCAGTCGCGCCGGCAACTGCGATGGCTCTTCGGTGGATCCGTCGTAGTTGGACACGAAATCGACCGTGCCCTCGTCTATCTCGTCGAGCAGCAAATTGGTGATGCGTGCCAGCCTCGCCTCGGTGTAGCGCATGGCCGCCGCGCCGTCACCGTCGCGCGAGCCGAAATTGCCCTGCCCATCGATCAGCGGGTAGCGCTGCGAGAAATCCTGCGCCATGCGCACCAGCGCGTCGTAAGCCGCCTGGTCGCCGTGGGGATGAAACCGGCCCAACACATCACCCACCACCCGCGCGCTCTTGACCGGCTTGGCACCGGTGGCGCCATTGGGCCCGCCAAAGCCCAGACCCATGCGTGACATGCTGTAGAGGATGCGCCTTTGCACCGGCTTCTGGCCGTCACAGACGTCGGGCAGAGCTCTGCCCTTGACCACGCTCAGGGCGTATTCCAGGTAGGCGCGCTGTGCGTAGGCGGCCAGGCTGTCTCCATCGGCGGCGGGCTCGGCAGGGGCTGGGGTGAACAAATCCATGGCTTTTCTATCTCAAATCAATCAATCGCGGCTGGCTGGCAGGCTCAGGGGTATGCCCGGTGGCGCGAGCAAGATGCCGCGCGAGACCGCATCAGCGGCCTGGGGCGACAGCCGGGTGGCAGCAGGCGCAGGCGCAGGGGCAGCCGGAGCCTGGGCAGGCGGCGGCGCGGCCGTCACCTCGACTTTCGGGGCCATCGCGGCCGGGCGCAGGTAGGCCAGCAACTCGGTCACGGTACGCACATAGTTCTGCGTCTCGGGGTAGTCGGGAATGCGCAGACCGGCACGCATGACCGCGCCAGGGCCCGCGTTGTAGGCGGCCAGCACCAGGTCGACGCGGCCCGGGAACATCAGCAAGAGGTCGCGCAAAAACAAGGCACCGGCGCGGACATTGGTCTCGGGCTGCATCAGCCGGTCGCGCTGACTGGTGCTGCTGTCGGCCCGCACGCCATAACGCTCGGCCGTGCCCGGCATCAGCTGCATCAAGCCGACCGCGCCCTTGGGCGAAACCGCACGCGGGTCGAAGCCTGATTCGGCAGCGATCAATGCCACCATCAGCTGTGCATCCAGGCCCAATTGACGCGCCACATCCTGCACCAAGGGCAAGACGCGCTTGTAGCCCGGCGAGTTCTCCAGCAGGCCCAAAAGCCGCGGCCGCGGCGAGGAAGCTGCGGCCATCAAAGCGCCGCTGCTGGGGCCGGAAGGGGCAAGGGGCACCAAGGTACCCAGCGCTGTGGCCGGCTGCGCCGACGGTGAAAGCGTCGGCGCAGGCGTTGCCATGGGCTTGACCAGCAACTCGGGCGCAGAGCCCTTGAAGAAGAGCTGGTAACGCGGGTCGACTTGATGGCTGGCAAAGTGCGGCACCCCGCGCTCGTCAACCCAGGCCCAGACCTCGGCACGCGCCGCCCCGCCCAAGGTCAAGGCGCACAGCAAGACGGCCAGGCCGAGCAGGCGCATATCAGATGTCCACTTCCACGCTGTCGCCGTGCAGCTCCATCAGCTCGCGGCGGGCACCGGCCTCGCCCTTGCCCATGAGCTTGGTGATCAGCTGTTCGGTCTGGGCAAAGTCCAGCTGGCCTAAATGAACCGGCAGCAGGCGGCGGGTATCGGGGTTGAGCGTGGTGTCCCAGAGCTGCTCGGCGCTCATCTCGCCCAAGCCCTTGAAGCGGCTGATGGCCCAAGCACCTTCACGCACCCCGTCCTTGCGCAGCTTGTCCAGGATGGCGGTCAGCTCGCCATCGTCGAGCGCATAGACCTTGGCCGCCGGCTTCTTGCCGCGCGCCGGCGCATCCACCCTGAACAGCGGCGGGCGGGCCACGTACACATGGCCGCGCTCGATGAGCTTGGGAAAGTGGCGGAAGAACAGGGTCAGCAACAAGACCTGTATGTGCGAACCATCAACGTCGGCGTCGGAGAGGATGCAGACCTTGCCATAACGCAGCCCGCCTAAATCGGGCTCGTCGTTCGGGCCATGGGGATCGACGCCAATGGCCACCGAAATATCGTGGATCTCGGTGTTGGCAAACAGACGGTCGCGCTCAACCTCCCAGGTGTTGAGCACCTTGCCGCGCAGGGGCAAGATGGCCTGAGTTTCCTTGTCGCGGCCCATCTTGGCGCTGCCGCCAGCCGAATCGCCCTCGACCAAAAACACCTCATTGAGCAACAAATCCTTGCTCTCGCAGTCGGTGAGCTTGCCCGGCAGCACCGCCACACCCGAGCCCTTGCGCTTTTCCACTTTCTGGCCCGCTCTTTGGCGGGTCTGTGCAGCGCGGATGGCCAGTTCGGCCAGCTTTTTGCCGTAGTCCACGTGCTGATTGAGCCAGAGCTCGAGGGTGGGCCGCACAAAGCTCGAGACCAGGCGCACCGCATCGCGCGAATTGAGCCTTTCCTTGACCTGGCCCTGAAACTGCGGGTCCAGCACCTTGGCCGAGAGCACATAGCTGGCCCGAGCAAACACGTCTTCGGGCATCAGCTTGACGCCCTTGGGCAGCAGGCTGTGAAGGTCAATGAAGCTCTTGATGGCCTGAAACAGGCCTTCGCGCAAGCCGCTGTCATGGGTGCCGCCAGCGGTGGTCGGGATCAGATTGACGTAGCTTTCGCGCACCGGCTGGCCGTCTTCGGTGAAAGCCACGCACCACTGCACGCCCTCGCCTTCGGCAAAGCTCTCATGGGCGGCGTCGGCATAGCCCTCGCCCTCGAACATCGGAATGACCGGGTCGGCACTGAGGGTCTGCTGCAGGTAGTCGTGCAGTCCGCCTTTGTAGAGCCAGGTCTGGGTTTCGCGGGTTTTCTCATGGGTGAGGCTCACGCTCACGCCGGGCATCAGCACCGCCTTGCTGCGCAGCAGGTGCACCAGCTCATTGGCAGGGATGGCGGCACTGTCGAAATACTTGGGGTCGGGCCAGACACGCACCGTGGTTCCCTGGCGCCGGTCACCTTCGCCGGCCTTGCGCAGCTGCAGCGGCTCGATCACATCGCCACCGGAAAAAACCAGACGCGCCACCTGGCCCTCGCGGTAGCTGCTGACTTCCAGCCGCTTGGCCAGTGCGTTGGTGACGCTCACGCCCACCCCATGCAGGCCGCCTGAAAAGCTGTAGGCGCCGCCCTGCCCTTTGTCGAACTTGCCGCCGGCATGCAAGCGGGTGAAGACCAGCTCGATGACCGGCGCCTTCTCCTGGGGGTGCATGCCATAGGGGATGCCCCGGCCTTCGTCTTCGATGCTGACCGAGCCGTCGCTGTGCAGCATCAAGCGTATCTTCTTGCCGTGGCCGGCCAGCGCCTCGTCGGCGGCGTTGTCGATCACCTCTTGCAAGATGTGCAGCGGGTTGTCGGTACGGGTGTACATGCCCGGACGCTGCTTGACAGGCTCAAGCCCCTTGAGGACTCGGATGGAACTTTCGGAATAGTCTGTGCTGGGCTTGGCTGTCATGGTCGGTGCGCGAAAGTGGGCGATTGTAGTGGGCCGCTTCAGCTTTACTGGATAAATATACAGTTTACCGGATCCGCGACCCCAGCCCTAGGTGACAGACAAGGCCCGGGAGCATGGTTACAGTTCAGACATGACCAGCACCTCCCACCCCAAGGCCCTGCCCATGGTCCAGCTCATGGTCTGTGGCGCCCTGATCGTCACCCTGTCCATGGGCGTCCGGCATGGTTTTGGTCTGTGGCTGCTGCCCATCACCCAGACCCACGGCTGGCCGCGGGAAACCTTTTCAGTGGCCATTGCCGTGCAAAACCTGGTTTGGGGGATGCTCGGAATCGTGGCCGGCATGGCAGCCGACCGCTATGGCGCGATGCGGGTCGTCATGGTCGGTAGTCTGCTCTACCTGCTGGGCCTGAGCGGCATGGCGCTGGCCACCGAGGGCTGGCAATTTACCCTGGCCGCCGGCTTGCTGGTCGGTGCGGCCCAGTCTGGCACCACCTATGCGGTGGTCTACGGGGTAATAGGCCGCAACATTGCGCCGGAAAAACGAGCGTGGTCTATGGGGGTGGTGGGTGCTGCCGGCTCCTTTGGCCAATTTGCCTTGGTGCCGATCGAAGCCTGGCTGATCGGGCACTGGGGTTGGCAGCAGACCCTGCTGCTGATGGCCGTCAGTTGCCTGCTGATGCTGCCACTGGCCCGCGGGCTCAACGAAAAGGTAGGTCCGCCGGCTGGCGTGGGCGAGCAAACGATGAGGCAGGCGCTCAAAGAAGCCTTGCGCTACCCCAGTTTTCAGATGCTCACTGCGGGCTACTTCGTCTGCGGCTTTCAGGTGGTCTTCATCGGCATTCACATGCCCAGTTATCTGCGTGACGCGGGCCTGGAGCCTGGCGTGGCCGGCACGGCCTTGGCGCTGATTGGCCTGTTCAATATTTTCGGCACCTACCTGGCCGGCTCGCTGGCGCAAAAGCATTCCAAGCGCCTGATCCTGGCCTTTATTTATCTGGCCCGCGCGGTGGCCATCTCGGTCTTCCTGCTGGTGCCGCTGAGCCCCTGGAGCGTCTATGTATTTGCCTCGGTCATGGGTCTGCTGTGGCTGTCGACCGTGCCGGTGACCAATGCCACCGTGGCCCATATCTTTGGCGTCAAGTACCTGTCTATGCTCGGCGGATCGGTCTTCTTCAGCCACCAGCTCGGCTCGTTTGCAGGCGTCTGGCTCGGTGGCTACCTGTACGACCTGACCGGCAGCTACAACGTGGTCTGGTACATCGCCATCGCCCTGGGCATCTTTGCGGCCTTGATCAACCTGCCGGTGCGGGAAGCGCCTATCGTGCGCGAGCCGGTGCCGGCCTGATCCCCATCAAACCCTATACAAGCCGGATGAACCGCACTCAACGCATCGCCCTGTGGAGCGCCCTGCTCGGGCTCAGTGCGGGCGTTTTTATGCTTTACCTGCAGCCGGCCTTTCTGGTGATGCTGGCCGAGCAGGTCTGGGCCTGCTTCTAAAACCATGGTCCAGCCCGCCATTGACGCCGCCGCACTGGCCGCCAGAGCCAGTGCCTGGGTTCGGCGCTGGTCTCACTTGGTGCCCAGCCAAGGGCGGGTGCTAGACATCGCCTGCGGTTCGGGCCGCCACCTGGCCTGGTTTGTCCAGCAAGGCCATCCCGTTGTAGGCATAGACCGTGACGCGGCTGCGCTGGCTGCCATCGCCCTGCCGCCGGAGCGCTGCCAGACGATGGTGGCCGATATTGAAGGCAGCAGCTGGCCCCTGAACGGCCAGCGCTTTGCGGGTGTGGTGGTGACCAACTACCTTTGGCGGGCTCTGCTGCCCACCGTGGTCGAGAGCGTGGACGCGGGCGGCGTGCTGATTTACGAAACCTTTGCCGACGGGCAGCAATCCATAGGCCGCCCCGCAAGGCCAGAGTTTTTGCTGCAGGCCGGCGAACTGCTGCGCGCCTGTTCGGCGCTGCGGGTGGTGGCTTTTGAAGACGGGTTCGAGCCGGACGCAGCCGGCGGTGCGGCGCGCTTTGTGCAGCGCATTGCCGCCGTGCGTGAAGCACCGGCCACGCAGCCGGCACGCTACGCTCTGCCTTGAGCCCGGCTGGAGCGGTCGGCTCAACGAAGTGGTCGCCGGGCGGCGATAATCCAGCCCTAT
>CANHGF010000109.1 GCA_947460065.1 Comamonadaceae bacterium | reverse complement strand
CGGCCCACGCTGTAGAGCGGATTGAGCGAGGTCAGCGGGTCCTGGAAGATCGCCCCGATGCGCCGGCCCCGAATGTGGCGCATCTGCTGGCTGCTGAGGTGATCGATGCGCTCGCCTTGCAGCAGGATTTGGCCGCTGGCCACTCTCCCCGGGGGATCGAGCAAGCCGATGATGGCCGCGCCGGTGAGCGACTTGCCCGCGCCCGACTCGCCCACCACGCCCAAAATTTCGCCAGGCGCGATCTCAAAGGAGATGTCGTCGAGCGCCCTGAGCGTGCCGCGTCGGTGCGGGAACTCCACCACCAGGTTCTTGACTTGCAGCAGACTCATCGCAGCCTCGGGTTGAGGGCGTCGCGCAGCCAGTCGCCCAGCAGGTTGACCGACAGCGCAATCAGGATCAGCATCAAGCCGGGGAAGACGGTGATCCACCATTCGCCGGAAAACAAAAAGTCATTGCCCACTCGGATCAGCGTGCCGAGCGAGGGTGAGGTGGGTGGCACGCCCACGCCCAGAAACGACAGGGTGGCCTCGGTGATGATGGCAGTGGCCACCTGTATGGTGGCCAGCACCAGCACAGGCCCCAGCACATTGGGCAGCACATGGCGGCGCATGATGCGCAGCGGCGCCACCCCGGTGACCCGTGCGGCCTGCACATACTCCTTGTTGCGCTCGACCAGGGTCGCGCCGCGCACGGTGCGGGCGTATTGCACCCAGCCGGTCAGGGTGATGGACAGGATGAGCACGCCAAAGGCCAGCGACTCGTGGGCATTGGGGAACAGCGCCCGCCCGACGCCGGCGATCAGCAGGGCCACCAAAATCGCCGGGAAGGACAGCATCACATCGCACAGTCGCATCAGGAAGGCGTCGAGCCAGCCGCCGCGAAAGCCGGCCACCAGTCCCAGGCTGACGCCGATCAGCACCGACAGCAGCACCGAGGCCAGGCCCACGGCCAGCGAGATGCGCGAGCCATAGATGAGGGCCGACAGGATGTCACGCCCCTGGTCGTCGGTGCCCAATAAAAATTGCAGCTGCCCGCCCTCGCTCCAGGCTGGCGGCAGGCGGGCATTGCTCAGCTCCAGCGTGGCCAGGTCAAAGGGATTGTGCGGCGCCACCCAATGGGCGAACACCGCACCAAACAGGCAGACCAGGGCGACAGCGGCCGCAGCCACTGCCGTCGGGGTGCTGCGAAAGCTGTGACCGACGTCGCTGTCTAGCCAGCGCTGGAGCCTGCGCATGCTAATGCCCGCCTTCCCGGCCCACCCGCAGGCGCGGATCGACCGCAAAGTACAGCAGGTCCACCACCAGGTTGATGACCACGAAGATGAGTGCGATCAGGCACAGGTAGGCGGCCATCACCGGGATGTCGGCAAAGGTCACCGCCTGAATGAAAAGCAGTCCCATGCCGGGCCACTGGAATACCGTCTCGGTGATGATGGCAAAGGCGATCAGCCCGCCCAACTGCAGGCCGGCGATGGTCATCACTGGCACCAGGGTGTTTTTCAGGGCGTGGCCGAAATGGATGGCCCGGTCCGACAAGCCGCGCGCCCGCGCAAAGCGGATGTAGTCGGTGCGCAGCACCTCCAGCATTTCGGCGCGCACCAGGCGCATGATCAAGGTCAGCTGAAACACCGCCAGAGTGATGGCCGGCAGGGTGATGTGCTGCCAGCCCTTGGCCGACAGCAGCCCGGTGGACCAAGCCCCCAGCTCAATCACCTCACCCCGGCCGAAGCTCGGAAACCAGCCCAGACCGACCGCAAACACCAGGATCAGCAAGATGCCAATTAAAAAGGTGGGCAGCGAGACGCCCAGCAATGACAGCGTCATGAGCAAGCCGCTGGCAAAACTGCCCCGGCGCAGCGCGGCATAAACCCCCATCGGAATGCCCACAAGCAGCGCGAGTACAGCCGCCACCAGGGCCAGTTCGATGGTGGCTGGCAGTCTTTCGGCGATCAAGCTCGAGACCTTGCTGCCTTGGCGCAGGCTCAGGCCAAATTCGCCGTGCACCGCATTCCAGAGGAAGTGGGCGTACTGCACAAAAAACGGCCGGTCCAGGCCGAGGTCTGCCCGCAACTGCGCGATCTGCTGCGGTGTGGCGTCCTGCCCTAGCAAAAACACCACCGGATCGCCCACATATTGAAACAGCAAGAAGGCGATAAAGGCCACCGTCACCATCACCAGCACGGATTGCAGCAGGCGCTGAATGATGAAGGCAAGCATCAGGACAGTGGCGGTGTGCGGTGTGGAAAAACACAAAAACCGCAGCGATCAAGGCGATCGCTGCGGTAGGGGGCCGGAGCAATCAGTTGATCTGGACCAGGCGCCAGTCTATGCGGTTGTCGGCGCGGTGAACCACGTCAATGGCTTTTTTCATGGCCCAGGGGATGACTTGGTTGTGCAGAGGGATATGGGCCACGGTGTCGTTTTGCAGCTGCAAGCCTTCGGTCGACAGGCGCCTGCGCACCGGCTCGTCCGTCTCGGTTTTGATGCGGTCGACGATGTAGTCCATGCGGGCATTGCTGTAGCGGCCCAGGTTGTAGTTGCCGTCGCCGCCCGACCCTAAGCTGCGCGTCAGTGACTGCAAGCTATAGAGGGAGTCAAAGGTCGGCACGCCCCAGCCCAGCATGTAGATGCTGGCCTCAAAGCGCTGGATCATGGGGAAATAAGTGGCCAGCGGTAAGGTCCGCAGCTTGGCGCGCACCCCCACCTTGGCCCACATGGCGGTGATGGCCTGGCAGATTTCCTCGTCGTTGATGTAGCGGTTGTTCGGGCAAGCAAAGTCGACCTCAAAGCCTTCGGCGTAGCCGGCCTCAGCCAACAGCTTCTTGGCCTCGTCGACCGAATAGGGCAGGCGCTGATGCACGCCCTCGCTCCAGCCGGCCACCTGCGGCGAGACCAGTGCCCCGGTGGGCTGTGACAGGCCCCGCATGGTCACCCGCGCAATGGTGTTGATGTCGATGGCCTGATAGAGCGCCCGGCGCACTTTCACATCTTTCAGGGGGTTTTTGCCCTTGATGTTGGAGCCCACCAGCTCGGGGCGGAACTGGTCCATGCCCAGGAAGATGGTGCGGTTTTCCACCCCGTCGATGACCTTGAGGTTGGTGTTGCTGCGCAGGCGGGGCAGGTCGGCCGGGTTGGGGTCGAGCACCAGATCGACCTCACCCGAGAGCAGGGCCGCGATGCGGGTCGCTTCCGACTTGATCGGCGTATAGACGATCTCGGTCACATTGCCTTCCATCTTGCCCCACCAGTTGGGGTTGCGGGCAAAGACCATGCGCTGGTCGGGCACCCACTGCTTGAGCGTAAACGGCCCGGTGCCCATCGCATTTCGGTTGGCAAAGGTTTCCTGCGACACATTGCGCAGGTCCTTGGGTTCGACCGAGTTGTTCTTCTCGGCCCAGGCCTTGCTCATCATGCGCAGCTCGGTCATCTGATTGAGCAGCACCGGGTTGGGGCCTTTGGTGAAGATGTCGATGGTGTGGGAGTCCACTTTGACGATGCGGTCAAAGCCGGTCACGTAGGGGGTGAAGTTAGAGGTCTTGGCCATTGCCCGGTTCAGGGAGAAGACCGCGTCGTCGGCGCTGAAGTCAGAGCCGTCATGAAATTTCACGCCCTTGCGCAGGTTCAACCGCAGCTGGCTGGGGCCGATCAGGTTCCAGGAGGTGGCCAGCATGGGCTCGATCTTGAAGCTGCGGCTGTTGTAGTAAACCAGCGACTCATACACCGCCGCATGCAGCCCGTTTTGCAGGGCGTTGTTTTGCGAGTGGATGTCCCAGGTGGAGATTTCACCGGCGCTGGCCCATTTAAAGGTCTTGGCGTGCAGATGGGACGTGGCCAGGCTGAGCGCGGCGCACAGGGCCAGGAGAGGGAGTTTGATCATGGTGTACCTGAAAGTCAGAGCTGATGTCCTTCAAGTATGGTCTGAGGCCCCAGTCTGTCCCATCGGGGACTCCCCTGATTGCTGGATCGCCCAGATCGGGGCCGAATTGGGCTGACGATGCCAGTTTTTGAATCCGAGGCGTCAGCTTTTAGGGGTGACTTGCCCGAGGTCGAGCACCGAATCGACCACGGTCTTGCCTTCGTCGGCCAGCAGCAAGATGTCGCCCTCGACCAGCACATAGCCATGGCCGCGCGGCGCCGGGCCCAGGGCTTCCAGCAGTCGCGGTGGCAGGGGCTTGGGGTTCAGGTTGGCCGGCAGGGGCTGGCCGATCTTCCAGCTGCGGTTGCTGGCGGGCGACTCGCAGCGCCCGCTTTTGAGCACCAGTTCAGCCGGGCAAGGGCCGTTGCCCCGGTTGGCGGTGAAGTAGTCCTGTACCGCCTTGCGCAGGGCTGGCTCGAAGAATTTGCCCGGCTCAGGCTTTTTGTCTGGCGGCGCGGGTGCCGCACCTGGCCCACCTGGCGGCCGTGGGCCTGCCCCGCCTGCGGGCGCTGCCCCCGGAGGCAGGACCACCGCCGTATTTTGGACGACGGCGGGTGTGCCGGGTGCGACGACCGGCGCTGGCCGTGGCGCCAGATCGCCAGCGCGCATCGTTTCGCTGGCCGCCGGGGCCGGCCGCGGTGGCGCGCCAAACAGTTGCGCCAGTTGTTCGGGTTTGTTTTTCAGTCGGTTTTCGAGGGCGCCTTCAATTTGCGAGGTCAGCTCGATGGACTCAGCGTTGCCCAGCCAGTTGGAGCGGTTGGCGTAGATCAGGCGCAGCTGTTCGTCGGAGCAGGCGCTGGCGTGGCGGCGCAACCATTCCGAGGCCTTGGCGGCGCGTTCTTTGAGGTCGTGGGTGCCCAGGGCCATGGCGCGAAACTCGGTCACCAGGCAGTTGGCGGGCGGCTCGGCCGGTCGAGCCTGTGGGCGTGCGGGCGGCCGCGCTGGCGGCGGATTTTGGGCCTGCGCGCTGATGGCGGCCAGCAAGAGCCAGAGCAGGGCCGACAGCAATCGCAGGTGGGGCATGGCAGTGTCAAAGGGGTGGCTGTGGCCAAGCCGTGGTCGGCATGGATCAATGGTTAATTATCGGCAGCAGGCGGACAGTCTTGAGGCTGCTCGCTCAGACGCTGTCGAGCTTGATGCCCTGAGCGGCCACCACTTTTTGCCAGCCGCTGTAGTCCTGCGTCAGAAACTGGCCGAGGGCGGCTGAGCCCAGACTGGCCGGCTCCAGCGCATCGGTCTTGAAGCGCGCCTGCACGTCGGGCGCGGCCAGCAGCCGGGGCAGGGCCTCGTTGATGCGTTCAATCACCGCCTGCGGCGTGCCGCGCGGGGCCACCAGGCCAAAGTAGTTGTTCACGCTGAAGTCGGCCAGGCCCGCCTCGCTCATGCCGGGTACATCGGGCAAGGCTGGCGTGCGCTTGGGCGTGCTGACGGCCAGCGCCTTGATGCGTCCGTCGCGCACGAAGGGGGCCAGGGCCGGGATGGTGCCGGTGATCAGATCGAGCTGACCGGCCACCAGGTCCAGCGTGGCCGGCGCGATGCCGCGGTAGGGAATGTGGGTGATGAACACGCCGGTGCGCGCCTTCAGGCCCTCCAGGGCCAGGTGGTTGATGCCGCCAGCGCCGGCCGAGCCGTAGTTCAGGCGGCCGGGCCTGCTGCGCGCATAGTCAATGAGCTCGCGCAAATTGGCCACCGGAAGGTTCTTGTTGCAGGCCCACAGCAGCGGCCCCTGCGCCACCATGCTGATCGGCTCAAAGCCGCGCACTGGGTCATAGCCGGCCTGCGGCAGCACCGCCGCCACGGTGGTGAAGGGTGCCGCAATCAGCAGCAGGGTGTGGCCGTCGGGGGCGCTTTGGGCCACATGCTGGGTGCCGATGGCGCCGGAGGCGCCTGCCCGGTTTTCCACCACGAAGCTGGCGCCCAGCAGGTCGCCGAGCTTTTGCGCCAGCAGCCGGCCCATGGCATCGGTGCCGGCGCCCGGTGCAAAGGGCACCACGATGCGCACGGGCCGCTGTGGCCAGTTGGCGTGGGCGGCCCAGGGCGTGGCTGCCAGGGCGCCAAGGGTCAGTAGCTGGCGGCGGTGGATGTGGGTCTTCATGGACTTAGGTATGGGGATGAATACAGGGCTCTATCATGCCTGTTGAGCGTGACGTTTTCATGGCCGGCGGCCACCAAGGCAGCGGCAAGCTTAATCAAAGGACAGGGTGTAGATGAGGTCGAGGGCGGTTTGCGCGCCCGTCTGGGCGCGCACGGTGAGTTTTTGAGACAGGTCGTAGAACAAAAAGAGCGTGCCCAAGGCGCCGCCCAGCCCGCTTTCATAGAGCGCGTAGAAGTTGCTGGACAGGCGCTTGCCCAGGGCCAGGCCGGCGCTGCTGCTGCTGCCGTCGGCCTGGGTACTTGCGCTGCGCAGCGTGATCTCATCGAGGCCGAGTGAGTTGGCCAGGGACTGCCGGTTTTGGGCGTTGCGGTTGCCCAGCAGGGCCAGAGCGGCTTGTTGCAGCAAGGCGCCTTCGGTCCCGCCGGCGCTGCCGGCGCGGCCAAGGACCAGCCAGGCCAGCTTTTCCCCTTCGGGCAGGTCGGGGTCGGCATACAGGCTGACCCGGGGCAGCAAGGCGCTGCCGCTGACTTGCACGCCGACCTTTTGGGTCAGGTTGGGGCGCAGGGCCAGGATGTCGAGCGCCGGGTTGTCGACCGCGCCGCTGAAACGCAGCAGGCCGCGCTCGATGTTCAGGCTCTGTCCATAGGCCTTGAATTGCCCCTGCGCGCTGCTCAGCTGGCCCTGCACGCGAGGTGCTTGCTGGCCGTCGCCGCTGACCTGCAGCTGACCCTGCAGGCGCGTTTTCAGCCCCCGGCCCTCGATCGCAAAGTCAGAACCCAGGTCCAGTGCCACCGCCACCTTGAGCAGTGGCGACTTGCTCGCGGGCGCCGCCGCCGGCACGGGCGCAGCCACCGGCCCGGCCCGCCGCACCTGCACATCGCTGCCCAGTTGAGGGCGGTCCTCCTCGGGCAGGGTGATGCGCGCCTGGTCGATGCGCAGCGCCCCCGTGATTTCCACCGGCTGCTGACTGGGCAGGCCCGTCATCACCGCCTTGAGCTGGCCCGAGAGCGTCACCAGCCGGTCGCTGCGCACGCTGGCACGCAGCTTCTCGATCTGCGCCTGCGCCTCCAACCTGGGCTTACCGCCCGGCCATTGCATCTGACCTCGGGCGGTGATGGATCCGCCATCGTCGCCGCCCCCGCGCAGGCTCAACTCATCGATCAGCACTTGCTGGCCGTCCAGGCGCGCGCGCAAGCGGCCGCGGCCCAGCTCGATGCCGTCAACCACCGAGCGCAGCGCCAGATCGTCGGCTTGCACCTGCCCGCCGAGCTGCGGCTGTGCGCGACTGCCGCTGATCTGCAGGTTTGCGCCGACCGAGCCGCGCAGCCGCCAGCCGGGCGGCGCCAAGGCGCTCCACAGCCCCAGGCGAGGAAGCTGGACCTGCAGCTGGCCTTGCAGCATGGCCTGCTCGGGCCAGCTCCACTGCTCGCCCTGACGCTCCAGGCGGGTGCGCAACTGCCCGTCGGCGCGACCGGCCCGCTCGCTGTCCCAGCGCAGGTCCAAGCTTAGATCCTGGCCCTGACCCCGCAGCTGCAGCTCGGCCGCCCGCACCCCGGCGGCCAGGGTGGTCGGCTGGCCCTGCGCCAGCTCGCCTTGCAGGTTCAGGTCGCCGCTGCGTCGGCTCAGGCGAGCGTCGAGCTCCAGGCTGCG
>CANHGF010000108.1 GCA_947460065.1 Comamonadaceae bacterium | reverse complement strand
CTTGGCGGCGCCTTGCTGGTGCACCAGTTCAACTTCATTGACGTGCAATCGACCGGGGTGCTGTTTAGCATCTACGTGCTGCTGTATGTGCTGATGGGTGGGACGCAGACGGTCTGGGGCCCGCTATTTGGTGCGATCTTCTTTACCCTGGTGCCCGAGGGACTGCGCAAGCTCTCAGAGCTCGATCCCTCGCTCAAATTCCTGGAGGGTGGGCGCTATATCGTGTTTGGCGTGGCGGTGGTGCTGATCATGATGCTCAGGCCTCAGGGCGTGATCACCCGCACCATGATCGAAGGCTGGGGTGGTTCGGCCAACAAGAAGGAGGCCGGCGCATGAGCATCGCACTGCAACTCGAGGGCGTGAGCAAGTCCTTTGGCGGCCTGAAGGTCATCGACGATGTCAGCTTTTCGGTTCCGACCGGCAGCCGCACCGCTTTGATCGGCCCCAACGGCGCCGGCAAATCCACCGTCTTCAACCTGATCTCGGGCGTCTATCCGATCGACAGTGGCCGTATCAGCGCCCTCGGCCAGGACATCACCCACATGTCGGTGGCGAACCGGGTCGGCCACGGCATCGCCCGTTCGTTTCAAAACATTCGCCTGATGCCCCACCTTTCCACCCTGGAAAACGTGATGCTGGGCGAACACCATCGCAGCCGCCCCTGGGAGCTGGTGAGCAGCCGCAAGGCCAGCGCCAAGGCCAGGGCCACCCTGGAGCGTGCCGGCCTGGGCACCTACCCTGGACAGGTGGTGGCCGACCTGCCTTACGGGATTCAAAAGCGCATCGAGGTGGTACGCGCATTGATGGCCGAGCCACGCATCCTCCTTCTCGATGAGCCGGCGGCCGGCCTGAACAATGTGGAGACCGAGGAGCTGCGGCAGTTGCTGCAGACCGTCTCGGACAGCGGCGTCACCTTGCTCGTGGTCGAGCATGACATGCCTTTCGTGCGGCACCTGTGCAACCATGTGGTGGTGCTCAATTTCGGTCGCAAGATTTTTGAAGGTACGCCCGAGGCGGTCAAACAGGACGCGGCCGTGCTGGAGGCCTACCTGGGCACGCCCGACGCGATGGAGGCCCGCCATGCTTGAAGCACGCAATTTGTCGGTCAGCTATGGCCGTACCCAGGCGGTGCAAAACATGTCCATCCAGGTCCAGTCCGGTGAAATCGTCACCGTACTGGGTGCCAATGGCGCCGGCAAAACCTCACTGCTCAAGGCGCTGCAGGGCGTGGTGCGACCGGCCACTGGCGAGGTGCTGTTCAAGGGCGCTTCCATCCTGGGCCACAGTGCGGCCAAGCGGGTCAGCGAAGGTCTGGTGCTGGTGCCCGAGGGACGGCAGATTTTTGTCAGCCTGAGCGTGCACGACAACCTGCTGATGGGGGCCTACACGCGCAAGGACCAGCCCGAGCGCGAAATCGATGCCATCTACCAGCGCTTTCCCAATCTGGCGCAGCGCCGCGATATGCCCGCCTCGGTGCTGTCTGGCGGGGAGCAGCAGATGCTGGCCATAGGCCGCGCCTTGCTGAGCCGCCCATCGCTGATGATGCTCGACGAGCCTTCCTTGGGCCTCAGCCCGCTGCTGGTCAAAGCCTTGTTCAGCCTAATCACCGAGCTCAACCGCGATGGCCTGGCCATCTTGCTGGTTGAGCAAAACACACACATGGCCCTGGCTACCGCCCACAGGGCCTATGTGCTTGAACTTGGGCGGCTGGTTCTGGAAGGCAAAGCCTCAGCGCTGGCGAGCGATCCGCGCATGGCTGAGGCTTACCTGGGTGCTTGAAACTTCAATGGAGTTGATGATGAAAAAACGTTTGATCGTGATCGCCGGCCTGGCTGCTAGCCTGGTCGCACCCTCCTGGGCTCAGGAGATCGTTCTGGGCCTGTCCCATGCCAAGACCGGCCGCTATTCCGGCGTGGCCGTCGGAACCGAGATTTCGGTGGACATCGCCGTGGCCGAGATCAATGCCGCAGGTGGCATCAACGGCAAAAAAATCCGTATCGAAAAGTTCGATACCGGTGGCGATCCCAAGAATGCACAGGTGGCCGTCCAGAAGTTCGCTGAGGACGCCAAGGCCCTGGGCATCATCGGCCCCTTCTCCAGCCAAGAGGCGCAGGTGGGCTTTGCCGCCGGCGAACGCCTGGAAATCGTGCAGATTCCCAATGCCGCCTCCGCCCCTGGCCTGACCAAGGACCGCAAGTGGGCCTTCCGCGTCACCGAGGACGAGGGCAAGCAATTCGGCCGCCTGCTCAAGACCATGGGCACCAAGGGCGGTGTCAGCAACAAGACCGCCGCAGTCATGTTCCCAAGCGACGAATTCGTCGGCAAATCGCTGGCCGGCTGGATGCCCAATCTGCTCGAAGCCAATGGCTGGAAGATGGTGATCCCGGCCGAAGGCTTCCCGACCAACGCCACCGACCTGTCGCCGCACATCACCAAGCTCAAAGGCAGCACCCCGGGCGTGCTGGCCTTTGCGGGCCTGCCCGAGGGCACGGCCAAGGTCATGAAGGAGTTGCGCCGCCAAGGACACAACAGCATGCTGATCGGCGCCCAAATTTTTGCCGATCCGGACATCGCTAAGGTTCTGGGCAGTGACGGCGAAGGTGCGACGTTTGTTTCCTGGTACTGGTGGGATACCAATGAGCGCACCCGCACTTTCGAGCGCAAGTTCCTGGAAGAGGCCAAGAAGCGTGGCGTCAACAAAAGCGGCGCCCACCATGTGGACGCATCGGCCTATGACATCGTCTATGTGTTCGCCGACGCGATGCGCCGTGCCAACGTGAGCGGCGATGCGGCCAAGCTCAAGGCCGAACGCACCGCCATCCGCGACACCCTGCGCAGCACCCAAATCGCCGGCGTGACCGGCAATATCTGCTTCAGCAAGGACGGCGACTCTGAACTGCCGGCCTACATCATCCGCATCAAGGGTGGTCAGCGCACCTTGCTCGACAGCCACGCGCCCGACGCTTGCAGCAAGTGATGGGCACTTCCGTTTGGAATCCGCAGGCCTTTGCGGGCCTGCGCCTGGTGCTGGCCGGTGGTTGCGGCGGCATAGGTCGGCACCTGGCCGGCCAGGCCGCCGCGCTGGGTGCGCAGATACGGGTGCTGGACCTGCCCGCCTCGATCGAGCGGCATGGCACCGGGCTGCCTTGCATCCCCATGGACGCCAAGGACCCTGCTTCGGTCGATGCGGCGATGGCGCAGGCGGCCAGCGAGCTGGGCGGGATTGATGCCTGCGTCAATCTGGTGGGCTATATGAGCGAGCCCAAGGCCCTGCAACAAACCGCCACAGAAGTTTGGCAGGACGTCATGCGCGGCAACCTCGATGCCGCCTTCTACATCTCGCGCGCGGCTCTGCCGCACCTGCACCGCAGTGAGCGCGGCAGTTTGCTGCACGTCGCCTCGGGCCTAGGCGCCTGGGCCCGACCAATGTTTGGCGCCTACGGTCCGGCCAAGGCCGGCATGATTTTGATGGTGCGCGAGCTGGCACTGGAAAATGCGCCGAAAGTCCGGGTCAACGCGGTAGCGCCGGGCGCGGTAGACACCGCCTTTTTGCGCGGCGGGACCGGTCGCTCCGACGAGTCCGCTCCACCCAGCCTGGACCCCAATGCCTACGGGAAAGTGGTTCCCCTGGGCCGCATGGCGGTGCCGCAGGACGTCAGCGACCCTATCTTGTTCCTGATCAGCCCAGCGGCGGCCTACATCACCGGCCAGACCCTGCAGATCAACGGCGGCACTTATATGCCCTGAGTCAGGCGCCGCGCTCAGGCGCGGCGGCCTTATTCTCTAGTTTTCAAGGCCTCCTATGACAACGATGCGCCCTTTTGTTCCCTCCCCTGAACTCGTGCAGCGCGTGGTGGCGCGCCGGGGCCGCTTGCATGCTTTTGACAAGCTCGATCCCAAGCGCACCGCCCTGGTGGTGGTGGACATGCAAAACAGCTTTGTCCAACAGGGCGGTGGCCATGCCTGGGTGCCCGCGGCTGCCGCCACCTGCCCGGCCATCAACCAGCTGGCCAGCGGGGTGCGCAGCGCCGGCGGGACGGTGGTCTGGATCCTCAACACCTACAGCCCTGAGTCCGATAGCAGCTGGTCGCATTTTCACCAGGAGCTGTCGACGCCGCAGGGTTTTGAGCTGCGCTGCCGCAGCATGAGCGAAGGCACGGCGGGCCATGCCCTGTATGCCGACCTGAAGGTCGAGCCGAGCGACTGGCAGGTGCGCAAGAGCTTGTACAGCGCCTTCATCCAAGGCGCCAGCGACCTGCACGAGCGGCTGCAGGCCCAGGGCATCAACACCGTGCTGATTGCCGGCACCGCGACCAATGTGTGCTGCGAATGCACCGCCCGCGACGCGATGATGCTCAACTACCGCACCCTCATGGTCTCCGACGCCTGCTCGGCCATGACTGTGGACGAGCATGAGGCTTGCCTGGCCAACTTCATCTTCAGCTTTGGTGACGTGCAGACCACCCAAGAGGTGCTTGAGCGCCTAGGCCCTCAAGGCTAAATTGCGCTTGCATGGACAAGCAGCCGCAAGTGCCTGAACCTGCTGGCGAGCCCTGGGGCCACGGGCACGACTTTCATGTCGACGCCAGTGCCGCCGAGCGCGGCACCCGCGCGGTGGTCTGGATCACCCTGGTCACCATGGTGGTCGAGATTGTGGCCGGCTGGTGGTTCAATTCCATGGCTTTGCTGGCCGACGGCTGGCACATGAGCTCGCACGCGGTGGCCATAGGCGTGAGCGCCTTTGCCTACGCCGCCGCCAGGCGCCTGGCGCAGGACCGCAGCTTTGCCTTCGGCACCTGGAAGATTGAGGTATTGGGCAGCTTTGCCAGTGCCGTCATGCTGCTGGGCGTGGCCTTGGTGATGCTGGCGGGCTCGACAGAGCGCCTGCTGTCGCCGCAGCCCATACAGTACCGTGAGGCCCTGCTGGTGACCGTGCTCGGGCTGCTGGTGAACCTGGTTTGCGCCCTGATCCTGCAGCGGGCCCACGAACCCGGTCAGCATAACGGGCATCATGGCCACAGCCATAGCCACAGTCGCACCGACCCGGGCGACAGATCCGGGGGCGACCTCAACCTGCGTTCGGCCTATACCCATGTGCTGGCCGATGCGGCCACCTCGGTGTTGGCGGTGGTAGCCCTGGCCGGCGGCTGGTGGCTGGGTTGGTCCTGGCTGGACCCGGCCATGGGCATCCTCGGGTCTGTCCTGGTGGCCAGTTGGGCCATAGGCCTGGCGCGCGACAGCTCTCGGATCTTGCTCGACCGTGAGATGGACCACCCCGTCGTCCAAGCCACCCGCGAGGTGCTGGACTTCAGCGACCAAGCCCAGGCCACCCGGCTGACCGACCTGCACCTCTGGCGGGTCGGTCGCCATGCCTGGGCCTGTGCCGTGACGGTGGTTACCGATGATGCTGCGCTCAGCCCTGCTCGGGTTCGCCAGCGGCTGGCCCAGGTGCCGCAGCTGGCGCACAGCACCATCGAGATCCACCAGCTCCAGGCCTCGTCTGATCAGACGCCTTAAGGGCAGCTATCAGGGTTTTTCCCTTATTCGCCGGGCCCAGCCTGGGTTAACTTTACGCCTAGCGTCAGTTCAATGAAGAAAGCGATGCCGGTCATCGCCAGTTCAGGAGGAGAGCCCTTTGCCCGCCAGCCATTCACAGGCCAGCCCTGACCCGTCCCTGCTTTGGGGCACTTGGCATCTGCAGCGCTGGGAAATCGCCTATAGCGACGGCAGGCCGAGCACCCTGCCCTTCGGGCCCAATGCCACCGGCCTGATCGTTTACACCGGCGACGGCACCATGTCGGCCTGCATTGCCCGCGCTGCGAGGCCGCCCCTGTCGGGCCAGAGCACCCGCTCGGTGCCTGAGGCCGAGCGCCTGGCCGCTTTTGAAAGCTACTTCCAGTACGCCGGGCGTTATCACACCCGTCTCCAAGAAGGCCGGGCACAGGTGGTGCATCAGGTCAGCCATGCGCTCAATCCCAACTTCGTGGGCAGCGAGCAGGTGCGCAATATGGACTTTGGCGAGGGCGGCACCCTGACCCTGTCGGCCAGCGACCCCCTGCCCGGCAGCACGACCGTGCTGCGCCATCACCGCCTCATCTGGCAGCGCAAGGAGGCCGCATGAGTTTGTATCAAAAACACCTGCCTGTGCTGGAGCGGGCCCGCCAGGCCTGCCGCGAGCGCCATTGCTGGAGTCCCTATCCGGAGATGCCGGCCAAGTACCCCAACGCCGAACAGGCGCAAGGCAAGGGCCTGCAAATGTTCGAGCAGCACCTGGGCTCGGCGCAGGGCAGGCGGCGCTTCGCGCTCGAGCAACCAGGACAGATCGGCTGGCTCGGCGAAGAGGTCTCGCCCTACACCCAAGCGCCACTGCACATCGACTACCCGCAGGCCGACATCGACACCCTGTTTGAAGCTGCTGGTCAGGCGGTACCCACCTGGGCGCAGGCCAGCATCGAAGATCGGCTGGGCGTGCTGATGCAGGTACTCGATGCGATTTACCGCGATCATCTGTTCGAGATGACCCACGCGGTCATGCACACCGCCGGTCAAAGCTACAACATGGCCTACGCCGGCTCCGGCGTCAACGCGCTAGACCGGGGCATCGAGGCGCTGGTCTATGCCGAGCAGGCCATGCGGGCGGTCACGCCCACGGCGCGCTGGGAGCGCAGCTTTGGCCCATCGTCGATTCAGCTCGAAAAAACCTACCGACTGGTGCCGCGGGGTGTAGCGGTCTGCTTTACTTGTGCGAGCTTTCCCACCTGGAATGCCTGGCCGTCCATGATGGCGAGCCTGGCCACCGGCAATGCGGTGATCGTCAAGCCCCACCCGTCCACCGTGCTGCCCATGGCCATCAGTGTGCGTGTCTTTCGGCAGGTGCTGGCCGAGGCCGGCTTTGATCCCAACCTGGTCACGATGGCGCTGGACAGCAAGGCCGAGCCGATCGGCAAACAGCTGGTGCAACACCCAAAAACCGCCATCGTCGACTTCACCGGCAGCGTGCAATTCGGTCAGTGGGTCGAGAAAAACGCCTACCCCGCTTTGGCCTACACCGAAACGGCGGGCAGCAACACCGTGGTGCTGGAGTCGGCCGACGACCTCGACGCAGCATTGCGCAGCTTGGCCACCACCTTGTGCATGTTCAGCGCGCAAATGTGCACCAGCCCGCAGAACATCTATGTGCCCCGCCAAGGGGTTCGCACCCCCGACGGCATGGTGAGCTTTGAAGAAGTCGGGCAGCGGCTGGCCGAAGCGGTGGCCAGCGTCGGCAGCGAGCCCAAGAAGGCCGCCATGATCCTGGCCACCATACAGTCGTCGCAGACCCTGGCCTTGCTGGCGCAATTACAGGAAGAAGGCGCGCGGCGTGGTCAGGTGCTGCTGGCCCCCCGGCCCTATGTGCATCCGCAGTTTCCGCAAGCGCGCACCAGCACCCCATTGATGCTGCAGGTCAGCACCGCCGAGCGCGACCTGTATGCCGGCGAGCGCTTCGGCCCGGTGAGCTTTTTGATCGCCTGCGACAGCGCCGACGATGCGCTCAAGCAGGCGACTGGCGATGTGCGTGAATTTGGCGGCCTGACAGCCTTCCTGTATTCCACCGACGAAGATTTCATCGCGCAGGCCGAGCAGGCCTACGCCCGTGCTGGCGCCCAGCTGACCACCAACCT
>CANHGF010000107.1 GCA_947460065.1 Comamonadaceae bacterium | reverse complement strand
GCGGGAGGCGGCGGCCAAGTCGGCCCGAGTCAGCACTTGCCAGGGGGTTGAGGGCCCACCGGCTGGAGCCGGGGCTTAGAATCTCTGCGGTGATCCAGGCCTGATTGGCTGGCTTGGCGCAGGATACTGTATGACCCTCCTTGTGACTGGTGGTGCCGGCTTCATCGGCGCCAATTTCGTGCTCGATTGGCTGGCGCAGCCAGATGCCGAGCCTGTCGTCAATGTCGACAAGCTCACCTATGCGGGCAATCTGGAAACCCTGGCTAGCTTGCAGGGCGATGCCCGTCACCATTTCGTGCGCGGCGATATTGCCGATCAGGGCCTGATCGCGCAGTTGCTGGCCGAGCACCAGCCCCGCGCAGTGATTAACTTTGCGGCCGAATCCCATGTGGACCGCTCGATTCTGGGTCCAGATGCCTTTGTGCAGACCAACGTGGTGGGGAGCTTTCGCCTGCTGGAGGCGGTGCGCCAGTACTGGGGCGCGTTGCAGGGAAACCAGCGCGAGGATTTCCGGTTCCTGCATGTGTCGACCGACGAGGTTTACGGCTCCTTGGGGCCCGGTGATGCGGCGTTCACTGAGAACCATCGCTACGAGCCCAACAGCCCCTATTCGGCCAGCAAGGCCGCCAGCGATCATTTGGTGCGCGCCTACCACCATACCTATGGCCTGCCGGTGCTGACCACCAACTGCAGCAACAACTATGGGCCCTTTCATTTTCCGGAAAAGCTGATCCCGCTGATGATCGTCAACGCCCTGGCCGGTAAACCCCTGCCGGTTTACGGGGACGGTCTGCAGGTGCGGGACTGGCTTTATGTGAAGGACCACTGCAGTGCCATCTGCCGGGTGCTGCAGGCCGGCCGGGTGGGTCAGGTCTACAACGTAGGCGGCTGGAACGAAAAAGCCAATATCGAGATCGTGCACACGGTTTGCCAGTTGCTCGACGAGTTGCGACCGCGTGCCGACGGGCAGTCCTATCGCACACAGATTACCCATGTGACTGACCGGCCCGGCCATGACCGACGCTATGCGATCGACGCCAGCCGCCTGCATCAGGAACTGGGCTGGAAGCCGGCCGAGACCTTCGACAGCGGCATCCGCAAAACCGTGCGCTGGTACCTGGACCATCCGGGTTGGGTGGAGCGGGTGCAAAGCGGCGCCTACCGTGAATGGGTGCAGACCCAATACGGGGCGGCCGCGTGAAGATCTTGCTGCTGGGCAAGGGCGGGCAGGTGGGCTGGGAACTGCAGCGCAGCCTGGCGCCCCTAGGCTCGGTGCTGGCGCTGGACTTTGACAGCACCGAGGGCTGCGGCGATTTCACAAGGCCCGAAGCTCTGGCCGCCACTGTGCGCGACTACGCGCCGCAGATCATTGTCAATGCCGCGGCGCATACCGCGGTCGATCGGGCCGAATCCGAACCCGAGTTGGCCCGCATGATCAATGCCACTGCGCCGGCGGCGCTGGCCCGCGAGGCCCGGGCCCTGGGCGCCTGGCTGGTGCACTACAGCACCGACTACGTCTTTGACGGCAGCGGGGAGCAGCCCTGGCGCGAAAGCGATGTGCCAGATCCGCTCAATGTCTATGGCCAGACCAAGCTAGAGGGCGAGCGCGCCGTCCAAGCCGGCTGCGAGCGGCATCTGATTTTTCGCACCAGCTGGGTCTATGGCGCGCGCGGCGGCAATTTTGCCAAGACCATGCTGCGCCTGGCGGGCGAGCGGGATCAGTTGCAGGTGATCGATGACCAGATCGGCGCGCCCACCGGTGCCGACCTGCTGGCCGATGTCACCGCCCTGGCTGTGCGACAGGCCATGTCGGACCAGCAGCCAGATTCATGGGCTGGGCTTTATCACCTGGCTGCAGCGGGTCAGACCTCCTGGCATGGCTATGCCAGCCATGTGATCGAGCAGGCTATGCGCAGCAGGCCCGACTTGCCTTTGCGGGTGCGTGAGATCAAGCCGGTGGCCACCAGCGCCTTTCCCACTGCCGCCCGGCGCCCCCACAACTCCCGCCTGGATACCTCGCTGCTGAAAGTGCGCTTCAGCCTGAACCTGCCGCCCTGGCAGCAAGGGGTAGACCGCATGCTGGCGGAAATACTCTGAGACCTCCATGACCACACCTCGCAAAGGCATCATCCTGGCCGGCGGCTCCGGCACCCGGCTTTATCCGGTGACCCAGGCTGTCTCCAAGCAATTGCTGCCGATTTACGACAAGCCGATGATTTATTACCCGCTGAGCACCTTGATGCTGGCCGGGCTGCGCGACATCCTGATTATTTCCACCCCGCAGGACACGCCGCGGTTTGCCGAACTTCTCGGCGATGGCAGCCAGTGGGGTTTGTCGCTCAGCTATGCGGTGCAGCCCAGCCCCGACGGGCTGGCCCAGGCTTTCATCATCGGCCGTGATTTTGTCGGTAGCGGTGATTCGGCGCTGATTCTGGGCGACAACATTTTTTATGGACATGACCTTGAAGCCCAGCTGCGCGTGAGCAATGAGCGTCGATCCGGCGCCACCGTTTTTGCCTACCATGTGCAGGATCCGCAGCGTTATGGCGTGGTTCAGTTTGACGCGCAGCGCCGTGCCGTCAGCATTGAGGAAAAGCCGGCCCGACCGGCCTCCAATTACGCCGTCACCGGCCTGTACTTTTACGATAACCAAGTGCTCGATATTGCCGCGAGCATGAAGCCTTCGCCCCGCGGCGAACTTGAAATCACCGATGTCAATCGCGTGTACCTTGAGCGCGGCGAGCTCAATGTCGAGGTCATGGGCAGGGGCATGGCTTGGCTCGATACCGGCACCCATGAATCTTTGCTTGAGGCCGGACAATTTATCGCCACCATCGAGCATCGACAGGGTCTGAAAATCGCCTGTCCTGAAGAACTCGCCTTTCGCAAGGGTTATATCGACGCCGAGCAACTCGAAAAGCTGGCCCGCCCCATGCTCAAGAACGGCTATGGCCGCTACCTGATGCAGATCTTGCAGAACACGGTGTATTGAGCCATGAAGGTCACGCCCGCTGCCGTACCCGACGTCCTGCTGATCGAGCCCAAGGTATTTGGTGATACCCGCGGTTTCTTTTTTGAAAGCTTTAACCGGCGCGCTTTTGCCCAGGCCACTGGACTGGCGCTGGATTTTGTGCAAGATAACCACAGCCGCAGCAGCCGCGGTGTACTGCGGGGCCTGCACTACCAGATCGAGCAGCCTCAGGGCAAGCTCGTGCGGGTGGTGCGCGGCAGCGTCTTTGATGTGGCCGTCGATCTGCGGCGCAGTTCACCGTATTTCGGTCGTTGGGTTGGCTTTGAGCTGTCCGAGGACAACCACAGACAATTGTGGATCCCCCCTGGTTTTGCCCATGGTTTCCTGGCTCTCAGCGATATGGCTGAGTTTCTCTACAAGACCACCGATTACTACGCTCCGGAGCATGAGCGATGCATACGCTGGAATGATGAGCAACTTGGTATTCAATGGCCCTTGAGCGTGCTGCCGGCCTTGTCTGATAAAGATGCTCGTGGTCTGTCGCTGGACCAAGCCCCTTGCTTTGAATAAAAGCCAACCAGTTGTGAATGTCATATTGACTGCATATTAAGAAACTGGTCTATCATTCAGGCTATCCGCTATTTAAGGCGGATCATCTAAACCAATTGAGGAATTAATATGGGCAATCTGATCGATATCCAGTCGCAAATCGAAAAGCTGCAAAAGCAGGCCGCGGACATTCGTTCACGCGAGTTCACCAGCACGGTGCAGGATATCCTGGCCAAAATGCAAGCCTTCGGCATCACCGTCAAGGACCTGAGCGCTGGCATCAAGAAGGCGCCCAAGACCCGTGGCCGTCCGGCCGGCAAGGGTAAGGTCAAAGACAAGGCGCCTGGTAGGCGTGCAGGCAAGAAGGCCGCCGGCACTTCCACGGTGGCTCCCAAGTACCAGGGCCCCAATGGCGAGACCTGGACGGGCCGTGGTCTGATGCCGCGCTGGATGGCGGCCCTTGTGGCCGAAGGAAAATCCAAGGAAGACTTCGCGATCAAGGCTTGAGTCGCGCTCGCGGCCGCTGGTCGGCCGTGCTGCACAATCGGGGCTGTTTTGCAAAACAGCCCCTTTTTCATTGTTCGTCCTCCATGAGCTCCACTGCACCCGACCTGACCCATATTGCTGCCCGCGACAAGGCCGAAATCCTGGCCCAGGCACTGCCCTATATCCGCAAGTTTCACGGCAAGACCCTGGTGATTAAATACGGCGGCAATGCCATGACTGACCCGGCTTTGCAAGCTGACTTTGCCGAGGATGTGGTTTTGCTCAAGCTGGTGGGCATGAATCCGGTGGTGGTCCATGGCGGCGGCCCTCAAATTGAGACTGCGCTCAATCGGCTCGGCAAAAAAGGCGAATTCATTCAAGGCATGCGGGTCACCGACGCCGAAACCATGGAAGTAGTGGAATGGGTGCTGGCCGGCGAGGTGCAGCAAGATATTGTCGGTTTGATCAACCAGGCCGGCGGCAAGGCGGTGGGTCTGACTGGCCGTGACGGCGGTCTGATCCGCGCGCGCAAGCTCAAGATGCTCGACGCCAAGGATCCGAACAAGGAGCACGATGTGGGTCAGGTGGGCGATATCGTGCAGATCGACCCCTCGGTGGTGCGGGCTTTGCAGGATGACCAGTTCATTCCGGTGGTCAGTCCGATCGGCTTTGGCGAGAACAACGAGAGCTACAACATCAATGCCGATGTGGTGGCTGGAAAGCTCGCCACTGTGCTGAAGGCCGAGAAACTGGTGTTGCTGACCAATACCCCCGGCGTGCTGGATAAGGACGGTAAGTTACTGACCGACCTGAGCGCCCGCCAGATCGACGCCCTGTTTGAGGACGGCACGATTTCAGGCGGCATGCTGCCCAAAATTTCCGGCGCGCTCGATGCAGCCAAGAGCGGCGTTAACTCGGTGCACATCATCGACGGGCGTGTGCCACATGCGATGCTGCTGGAGATCTTGACCGATCAGGCTTACGGCACCATGATCCGCTCGCATTGAGCCCGCCTGGCCGCTGCGCTCGGGCAGCGGCGGACGCTGTGCGAGAATGATTTTCCAGCCCCTTCCTTCGGAGCTTGCGCGCATGTCCGATTCTCAAGCCGAGTCCTCTTCAGCGCCTGTCGATACGCCCGCGCGCAAGCGGCCCAAGCCGGGTGAGCGTCGTGTGCAGATCCTGCAGGCATTGGCCAGCATGCTCGAGCAGCCTGGCACCGAGCGCATCACCACCGCTGCCCTGGCGTCCCGCCTGAGCGTCAGCGAGGCCGCCTTGTACCGGCACTTTGCCAGCAAGGCCCAAATGTTCGAGGCGCTGATCGACTTCATTGAGAGCTCGATCTTCTCACTCACCAACCAGTTGCAGGAGCGCGAGCCCGACGCGCTGAGCAGGGTCATCAAGGCAGCCCGCGTCTTGGTGCAGTTTGCGGAGAAAAACCCGGGCATGACCCGTGTGATGGTCGGCGATGCGCTGGTTTTCGAGCATGAGCGTTTGCAGGAGCGCATGAACCTGTTTTTTGACAAGCTTGAAGCGCAGTGGCGCCAGTTGCTGCGCGAGGCCGGCGCAGCCTCGCAGACCCCCACGGTGGATGCCCAACTTAGGGCCTCGCTGCTGCATGCGTTTTTGCTCGGACGCCTCCAGCGCTATGCCCGCTCTGGCTTTCGGCGCCTGCCGTCGGAGAGCCTGGACGCCAGCCTGGCATTGATGCTTTCGCCGCGAGGCTGATGGCGTCCTCCGTGGCGAGACTGTAGGCCCTGGCAAAGGGCTATCGGACCGGCCTGACTTATGTGGCCGGCAGCACGGTGATGGAAATGCGTCGGTTCAGGGCGTTGGTCGGATCGTTCGGCAGTGAAGGCCGGCTGTCGCCATAGCCGATGACCTGCGAGATGCGTTCGGGCTTGACCTCTTTGGACAGCAGTTCCCGACGCGCGGCGTTGGCCCGTTCTGCTGACAGCTCCCAGTTGCCGTAGCCGGTGATGCCGCCACCGTAGGGCGTGGCATCGGTATAGCCCTCGATCATGAGAGGGTTGGCCTCGCACAGGTTGACTGCCGTGGCGATCTTGGCGAATTGTTCCTTGGCAAAACCCGAGAGCACCGCCTGGCCGGTTTGGAACATCGGTTGGTTGTTGTCCAGCAGCGTCAAGCGCAGGCCCTCGGGAAGGAGCTCGATGTCGATGGGGATCTTGCCCCGGGTCAGGCGTGAATCGGCCTCGATCTGCTTTTTCAGGTCAGCGGCCATGGCGGTGATGCAACTCATGTCCCGCTGGGGGATCTTCGAGAGCTTGTCAAAGGTGATGATCCAGGCCACGATGAAAAAAGCCATGAGCACCGTGACAAAGTCGGCATAGACCAGCTTCCAGTTGCCATGGGTGGCATGCCGCACCCGCCGCTTGACCGCGCGCGGTTGACGCACTGGGGCCGGTGGCGCCGCAAGGGCCGGGGTCTTGGACCTCATGGGCTGACTTGCCGAACCGAGTTCCTGATGCCGTCCTCCAACTCCTGCATGGACGGACGGGTATCCGAATACATCACCTTGCGACCATATTCGACACAGACCGAAGGCGAGAAGTTGCTGTAGTAGGCCAGCAAAATCTCCTTGATCGCCTCAAAAGGCTTGAGCTCCTCGTCAGCGATCTGCTCCAGCGACTTGGCCACGGGGCTGAGGATCGCATAGGCGGCAAACACGCCCACCAGGGTGCCCACCAGCGCCGCTGCAATCAAGGCGCCGATCTGCCCCGGACTGTTTGTGGCCACGCCAGACAAGGCCTTGATCACGCCAATGATGGCCGCCACGATGCCGAAAGCCGGCATGCTGTCAGACAGGTTCATGATGGATTCAGAAGGCTGGCGCGATTCCGAATACAAGGTCTCGATCTCCTGGCTGAGCACGCCTTCGAGTTGCGACAGCGTCACGGTGTTGTCGGCCATCATGACGAAGTAGTCGGTGATGAATTCCATCAGCCGGCGGTACTTGAGCACCCGCGGATAGCGATTGAAGAGGGGACTTTCGGCCGGCTTGGCGATGTCGACCTCGATGGATTTCATGCCCTCGCGTTTGGCCTTTTGCAGAAGTTCGAAGAGCAGGCACAGCAACTGCAGGTTGACTTCGCGGTTGAAGGAGGTGGTAGCAAAGCTGCGACTGAAGACGCGCCAAGTCTTGCGCAGATGGCGCCATTTGTTGCCCGCAATCAGGGTGCCCAAGGCGGCACCGAAGATCACCAGAAATTCCTCGGGCACCCACAGCTGTTGCCAGCTACCGCCGAGCCAGAGGAAGCCCGAGATCGCCGCTGACAGCGCGATCAGCCAGCCTAAGGGAATGTTCATATCTTCTCGAACAGGGAGGTGGAATCGAGCCTGGCCATGATGGCTTGGGCAGCCTGCAGCAGAGCATTGGAGCGGGCCAGATCGGCCGTCGCCTGCGCCGGGTCGGTGTCCATCAGCGTGCTGCGCTGCTGTTCAACCGCAGTTTCTTGGAAAGCCGAGGCCTGCCGGGCCGAGTCCAGGAGATTGAGCAGCACACCGGTCTTGACCTGGGCCGTGGACACCTGGCGCATCGCGTCGCCGATCGCGTCAAATTCCGCTGAGCTGGGCTTTTGGCCGCCCTGGAGGGCCACCAACACATCGTTCATCGCATCGAGCACGTCAACGGTGGTGGCATCGGCCGGATCGCCCATGACGCT
>CANHGF010000106.1 GCA_947460065.1 Comamonadaceae bacterium | reverse complement strand
TCTGGGACCCGCTGTTTCACGTGAAACCGATCTGACCACAGGGCCTCTGGGCTCTGCAAGCCTGAGGCCAGGCGCCGCCCTCAGGCGGTCGGGCTTGCTACGCGCTCGCGCATCCAGACGATGCAGCGCTGGGCCTCCAAACCCGGAACCGCCAAAGGTTCCACGTGAAAAACATCCAGGCTGGGTACAAGCTCAGCCAACTCCGCATCAGGCGCCTTGCCCTTCATCGCCAGCCACAGCCCTCCCGGGGCCAGGGCCTGCTGAGAGCCTGCGGTGAAGTCGGCCAGCGTAGCAAAAGCCCGGGAGGAAATCAGCTCAAAGGGGCCGCTCAAGGTCTCCACCCGAGCATGCACGCCCCGAAGGTTGTTCAAGCCTAGCGCCGCCGCCACCTGGCCGATAAAGGCGGCCTTCTTGCCAACCGTGTCCACGCAAGTGACCTGCAACTGGGGGCAGGCGATGGCGAACACCACGCCGGGCAGGCCAGCACCTGAGCCTACATCGAGCAGCCGGGCGCCGGCGCCGAAGCGGGCCAGCTCGCGACTCAAAGGACCGACCGCGGCCAGGCAGTCAAGCAGGTGTTGGGTCAGCATCTGCACCGGGTCACGGACGGCCGTCAGGTTGTAGACGCGATTCCACTTGGCGATCAGGTCCAGGTGGGACAGCAGTAGCACCCGTTGCGCCTGGCTCAGCGGCAGGCCTAAGGCCTGCAGGCCCTCGTCCAGCGCAGGCCGCAAAGTGTCAGCCGCAAGCACCATCAGACGGCGGCCTTCTCCGGATCGCGGTGTTTCCAGAGGTTTTTCTTGAGGTGGACCAAGAGCAGCGAGATGGCTGCCGGGGTAACGCCCGAAATCCGCGAGGCCTGGCCCAGGGTCTCGGGGCGGTGGCGCGCCAGCTTTTGGCGCACCTCCATGCTCAGGGCGCCGACCTGCAGATAGTCCAATTCGGGGGGGAGCTTGAGGTTCTCGTAATGGGCGGCACGCTCGACCTCGGTCTTTTGCATATCAATATAGCCGGCGTACTTGGCGGCGATTTCGATCTGCTCGATCACCTCTGCGCGTAGCGGCGCGTCGGCCTCGTCCTGCAGCAAGTCTGAGGCTGCATAGGCGCCTGCGTCCAGCGACATCAGCGCCTCATAGCCTATGCCCGGGCGTCTGAGCAGATCGAGCATGCGGTACTCCCGCTCTATGCCCTGCCCGAGCACCCGCTCGGCCTCGGCCGCTGGCAGCTTGGCAGGGTGCACCCAGAGTTGGCGCAAGCGTTCGGTTTCACGTGAAACAGCATCGCGCTTTTTGTTGAAGGCCTCCCAACGGGCGTCATCGACCAGGCCGAGCTTGCGGCCGATCTCGGTCAGGCGCATGTCGGCGTTGTCCTCGCGCAACATGAGGCGGTATTCAGCCCGACTGGTGAACATGCGGTAGGGCTCGGTGACGCCTTTGGTGATCAGGTCGTCGACCAGCACCCCCAGGTAAGCCTGGTCGCGACGCGGCAACCAAGCCTCGCGGCCCTGGCATTGCAAAGCGGCGTTGATGCCGGCAAACAAACCCTGGGCCGCCGCCTCCTCGTAGCCGGTGGTGCCATTGATCTGGCCGGCAAAGAACAGGCCTTGCAAGTCCCGGGTTTCAAAGCTGGCCTTCAGGCTGCGCGGGTCAAAGTAGTCGTACTCGATCGCGTAGCCCGGTCTGAGAATATGAGCGTTCTCCAAACCAACCATGGAGCGCACCAACTCGTACTGAATATCGAAGGGCAGGCTGGTCGAAATGCCGTTGGGGTAATACTCGTGGGTGCTAAGCCCTTCAGGCTCCAGAAAAATCTGGTGGCTGTCCTTGCCGGCAAAGCGGTTGATCTTGTCTTCCACACTGGGGCAGTAGCGCGGGCCGATGCCGTCAATCTTGCCGGTGAACATCGGACTGCGGTCAAAACCGGAGCGGATGATCTCGTGGGTGCGCTCGTTGGTATGGGTCACCCAGCACGGCACCTGCTCGGGATGGGCGATGCCCTGGCCCATGAAGCTGAACACAGGCACCGAGCTGCCCTCGCCGCCGGCCATGCCATCGCCGGGCTGGCGCTGACATTTTGAAAAGTCTATGCTGCGCCCATCCAGGCGTGGTGGTGTCCCGGTCTTGAGCCGGCCCTGGGGCAGCTTGAGCTCCTTCAGACGCGCGCTCAAAGACACCGCCGGCGGGTCGCCGGCCCGCCCGGCGGCATAGTGGTTCAGGCCCACATGAATCTTGCCGTCAAGGAAAGTGCCAGCGGTCAGCACCACCGTGCGCGATCTGAAGCGAATGCCCACTTGCGTTACAGCCCCCACCACACGGTCACCTTCGACCATGAGGTCGTCGACCGCCTGCTGAAAAAGCCAGAGGCCAGGCTGATTTTCCAGGCGCCGACGGATCGCCGCCTTGTACAGCACCCGATCAGCTTGAGCCCGGGTAGCGCGCACCGCCGGGCCTTTGCTGGAATTGAGAATACGAAACTGTATGCCCGCCTCATCGGTGGCCAGGGCCATCGCGCCTCCGAGCGCATCGACCTCTTTGACCAAATGCCCCTTGCCGATACCGCCGATCGAGGGGTTGCAGCTCATCTGCCCAAGGGTCTCGATGTTGTGGGTCAGCAGCAAGGTGGTGCAACCCATGCGCGCAGCGGCCAGCGCCGCCTCGGTGCCGGCATGGCCGCCACCGACGACGATCACATCAAATTCCTGGGGATGGGTATAGGCCAGCATATGGAAGTCCTTGGGGCTCAGCCAAAAATGGGCGGGGGCGTCCCGGGCTTGACAGTCCAGAGCCGGCACCGATGCAGGCCTGACTTAGGATAGACCCTGTTTGGGGCTGGGCCCGAAGGCCTGCAAGCCTCGGGCGGCCGAGTCGACTCGACCCCGCAACACCAAATTGTACGTTCGCCCAAGGGGTCAAGGCTGTCAGGCTGGCGTATCCCTGAGAGCGAACACTGCTGTTTTTAAGACATCCTAAAACGAGGAGGAATGAATATGAGCCGTGAAGTCGTAGTTGTCAGCGGTGTGCGCACCGCCATCGGAACCTTTGGCGGCAGCCTGAAGGACATCGCCCCCACCGAGCTGGCCACCACCGTGGTGCGCGAGGCGCTGGCGCGGGCCCAAGTCGAAGGCAAGGACGTCGGCCATGTGGTCTTCGGTCATGTGGTCAACACCGAGCCCAAGGACATGTACCTCTCGCGGGTGGCCGCCATCCAGGGCGGCTGCGCCGAGGCCACGCCAGCCATGAACGTCAACCGCCTCTGCGGTTCCGGCCTGCAGGCCATCGTCTCGGCCAGTCAGTCCATCTTGCTCGGCGATTGCGACCTGGCCATCGGCGGCGGCGCCGAGAACATGAGTCGCGCTCCCTTTGCCAGCCTGAGTGCACGCTGGGGCGCTCGCATGGGCGACGCCAAGATGATCGACATGATGATGGGCGCACTGCACGATCCCTTCCACGGCATACACATGGGTGTGACCGCCGAGAACGTCGCGGCCAAGTACGGCATCACCCGCGAGATGCAGGACGCTCTGGCCCTGGCCAGCCACAACCGGGCCGAAAAAGCCACCCTGGCCGGCTACTTCAAAGACCAGATCGTGCCGGTGATGCTCAAGAGCAAAAAGGGCGAGGTGGCCTACACCACCGATGAGCATTTCCGCAGCGGCGCCACCGCCGAGGACTTTGCCAAGCTCAAGCCGGTCTTCCTCAAGGAAAACGGCACCGTCACCGCCGGCAACGCATCGGGTATCAACGACGCTGCCGCCGCCGTCTTGCTGATGGAAGCGGGCACCGCTAAAGCGCGCGGCGCCAAGCCCATGGCCCGTCTGGTCGGCTATGCCCACACCGGCCTGGATCCGAAATACATGGGCGTGGGCCCGATTTCTGCGACCCAGCTGGTGCTCAAGAAAACCGGCATCGCCGCAAGCGCGCTCGATGTGATCGAGGCCAACGAGGCCTTTGCCGCTCAGGCCTGCGCGGTGACCCAGGAGCTCGGACTGGACCCGGCCAAGGTCAACCCCAACGGCTCGGGCATTTCCCTGGGCCACCCGATCGGTGCCACCGGCGCCTTGATCACCGTCAAGGCCCTGCACGAGCTGCAGCGCATCCAGGGCCGCTACGCCCTGGTGACCATGTGCATAGGCGGCGGTCAGGGCATCGCGGCGATCTTCGAACGCATGTAAGGGCGGCGGGCGCTAGCGCTAGCCCTTGCCTGCGCAGGCAAGGGCTGCGCTGGCACAATGCGCATCCCGCACCTATTTCCGCACCTTATCGTCCACGCCCATGAGCACCGAACTCGCCACACCCCTCGCAGCACCCAGCCTGGTCTGGTCCGATGCCCTGCACCTGGGCATGCCTGTCATCGACCAGACCCACGAGGAATTCGTGGAACTGCTGGCTGCGGCTGAGTTGGCCGACGATGAGCACCTGCTCGAGCGCATCGAAGCCCTCCAAACCCACACGGTGGCGCATTTCGGCATGGAAGACCGGTGGATGGAAAGCACCCAGTTCGGCCCGCAGCATTGCCACAGCGGACAACACCAGCTGGTCCTCAGAACCCTGCAAGAGCTGCTGCGCTGCGGCCGCGAGGATGGCGACCTGAATCTGGTGCGCAGCATCCTGCCCGATCTGGGCCGTTGGTTTTCACAGCATGCCCAGACCATGGACGCCATGCTGACCTGGCATCTGGGTCAGATCGGCTTCAACCCGGACACCGGCGAATTCACCCTTCCCCCAGCCCAGGAAACTGCCCAAGCCAGCAGCTGCGGCGGCGGCGCGGCCTGATTCACTTGCGCACCGCTGGCACCTCCACCGGCAGCCCCTGGCCGCGCCAGCCGAGATAGAGCGCGAGCTGACGCATCTCCAGCGAGCCCCAGGGCAGGGGCTCGGCGCGCACACCTACAAAACAGCTGCGCAGTCTGCGCTCGAGCGAGCCCACCTTCTGCCATTCCAGGCGATAGACGGGATAGCCATTGGGCTGCCCTTGGCTGAGCGGGTCGGTGTAGAAGCGCCGACCGAAATTCTGATCATGGCAGTGGGTACAAGCCAGGTTGAGCTGACCCCGACGCTGCATGAACAGGCGCTCACCCGCGAGCACATGCGGCAACGCCGGGCCATCGGCCGCAAGCTTCAAAGGCACACCCGCCGAGGCCTGGCTCACATACAAGCTCAAGGACAGCAAGTCGTCCGACTCGAAGGCCAGCTCAGGCCCCTGCTGATGCCGCTGCCGGCACTGCCGAATGCGGTCTTCCAGGATGAACAGCTGCCCACTCTGGCGGTCGAGCGCGGGCAAGCGCGCTGCCACGCCACGCATGCCGTCCTTGACCGCGCCATGGCAGTCCATGCAGCTCTTGCCCGCCCGGCCCACGGGCTCGCTCCAGCGCTGCTCACCGCGCTGCAGCCACAGCTGCGCCGGGTTGGCAAATTCATCGGCCTGCAAGGCCCGCACATCGCCACCGGCATAGCTCAGGCCTGAGCGCACTTGCTCCAGGGGGATGTGTCTTTGCTGAGCAGCGGCAAGGCTCAGGCCCAGCAGCAGCACCCCAGCCAGCAGCCTGCGCATGAGCCGCATCGCCTTCAGGCCGGCGGGCGCGAAGATGGCGGCTGTACCCGCAGCAACTGCCGCAACTCACCCTTGGCGCCGCGCTCGTCAACCCAGCTGACCCGCAGCTCGCCGGTCTCCCCAGCGCGAAAGAAAAACTCGAAAAAAGGATTGCCAGAGATGCCCGACGAGGGCTCGACCCTAAACACCTGTCGGCCGCCGTACTCGCAAATCAGGTCGGCAATCACATTGCGCGGCACCGGCTTGCCAGCGAGGTCCTGCAAGTAGCCCGTGTCCATCGGATGCTCAATCAGTAAACGGGCCCTAACCACCTGGCCATGGGCCACCTGCGGTGGCAACTGCAAACGTGCTTGGCTCATGCTTCAGCTCCCGTCCACACAGGCCGACTCGGTGACGATGACATCAGCCTGGCGCCAGCGAAAACTGCCGTCGGACAAGCGCGCCAGTGCCACCACTTTTTGCGAGCCAGCCAAGCGCAGCCGGGTGCTAAGCTCGGCCCGCCCCGACCAGGGCCCCATGTGAAAGACGGCCATACGGGTCACCGGATTGCGCTGCGACAGCAAATACACATGCGTCACATGATCTTGCTCGCTCATCGGGCTGTCAACCACCACCTTGACCGGCACCAACAAGCCGTTGTCGGCCAGCACCGGCATCTCCATCGTGATCGCGCCCTCGCGCAGGCTGCGGCCCTGCACGATAGGGTCCATCATCTCAGACAAGCTGAGCAAGGTGCCCGAAAACATCTTTTGCGCATGCGCAGTGCCGCCCAAGCCCGCTGCACAGGCCAGAAAAGCGCCACAGACCAGCCGCCGCGGCAATACGGACGCAGCCGCAGCCGGCTGTGCAGACCAAACGCTGGTAAGAGTTTCAGACATAGATCAAGAGATTAGCGCAGCCGCCATCAACGCGCCACGCTCCGGAGATAAGCCACGATATCGTCCAGGCCTTGCGCACTGAGCACCGTCTGCCCCTTGTAGGCCGACGCCACCCCTTGCAGGCCCTCGGTACTGAAATACACCGGCATGATGGTGGCGGGATTGAACAGGCGGGCATCGGCAATGCGCAGGCGCAGTTGCTCGGCGGTGCTGCGCTGGCCGATGCCGACCAAGGACGGACCGAGCTCACCGCCGGCTGGCAGGCCCGGCACCACATGGCAGAGCACGCAGCCCGACTCGCTGCGGTTGGCCAGCAACAGCCGGCCGCGCTCCACACTGCCAATGCCAGCAGCCGAGGCCGGCGGCAGGGACTGGGCGGCCGCCGTGCCAAGCAGGGCGCAGGCCAACGCCCCGAGGGGCGCGGCCCAGCGGCTCATGCTCTGGCCAGACTCAGCCCGTGGTTTTTCAGGGGCAGAGAGCGGAAGCGCTTACCGGTGGCGGCCGAGATGGCGTTGACCAGGGCCGGGGCCAGCGGCGCCTGCGCGGGCTCGCCCACACCGCCCCAGAAGCCACCTGTACAGGCAATGACCGACTGCACCTTGGGCATCTCGTTGAGCTTCATCATCCGGTAGTCGTGGAAGTTGGACTGCTCAATGCGGCCCTCCTTGACCGTCATCTCACCCCAGAAGATCGCGCTCAAACCATGGACCACGCTGCCCTGGATCTGCGCCTCGATGTTGTCCGGGTTGACTGCATAGCCGCAGTCGATGCCCATGACGACGCGGTGGATCTTGACCTCGCCGCGCGCATTGACCGACACCTCGCAAACGCAGGCGGTGTAGCTGCCATAGCCCTCGGTTTCGGCAATGCCGCGAAACACCCCGGCAGGCAGCGGCTTGCCCCAATCGGCCGCCTTGGCCACCGCCTCCAAAATGGAGCGATCGCGCGGGTGCTTGCCGCCGAGCATGCTCTGGCGGAAAGCCAGGGGGTCCTTGCCAGCGGCTGCCGCCATCTCGTCGATGAAGCATTCGCGCATGTAGGGGTTCTGCGAATGCCCCACCGTGCGCCAAAAGCCCACCGGCACATTGGTGTTGCGCTGCGCGTAATCGACCAGACTGTTGGGGATGTCGTAGGGGTGGTCGTTGAAGCTGGCCACCGCCTGGCCGTCCACACCCTTGGGCAAGGGCAGACGAAGCAAAGTGGCCAAAATCGACGGCGCCGACACCCGAATGTGCAGCGCATCCATGGTGCCCTTATCGTTGAGCGTACCCTTGAAGCGCACCAAGCTGGCT
>CANHGF010000105.1 GCA_947460065.1 Comamonadaceae bacterium | reverse complement strand
GCCGGCCTGGAGCCTGTGCATGGCGTGCTCAAACGCCTGGATGACGAGTTTCTCGACCCGCTGGAGCTGCGCTCTGACTCCAGCCTGGGTGTACCCGGCCTGCTGCAGGTGCTGCGTGCAGGCCATGTGCTGATCGCCAACGCACCGGGCTCGGCCTTCCTGGAGTCGCCGGCACTGCTAGGCTTTCTGCCGGCACTGAGCGAGGAACTGCTGGGCCGGCCGCTGCAACTGCCGTCACTGGCCACCTGGTGGTGCGGTGAACAGGCGGCCATGCAGGCCATGCTGCCTCAGCTTCAAGGCTGCGTGATCAAGCCCAGCCACGGCCAGGACAGCCCGGTGATCGCCCGCGACCTCCACCGCAAGCGCCTGGACGAATGGGCGGGCCGCATCATGCGCGCCGGCGAAGACTACACCGTGCAGGCTTATATGCCTCTGTCTCAGACGCCCATCTGGCACCAGGGGGCGATGGCCATGCGCTCGGCGCTGCTGCGGGTTTTTGCACTGTCCGACGGCAAAGGCGCCTGGCATGTCTTGCCCGGGGGACTGGCCCGGCTGGCCAGCCGCAGCCAGAACATTGCCTCCATGCAGCAAGGCGGCAGCAGCGCTGATGTGTGGATCCTGGGCAGCAGCGCTGCACAGACCAAGGCAGAGACAGCCCAAACCCAAACCCAAAGCGTGGCCGTCGCCCCGCACAAGCGCCAAGGTGCCATCAGCAGCCGTTCGGCTGAAAACCTCTTCTGGCTGGGCCGCTATACCGAGCGGGCCGAAAACGCTGTGCGGCTGGCCCAACTCACGCTGCAAGGCCTCAACGGCGAAGACCAAAATGCGCCCGCGCTGCTGGCCTGGCTCAGCCAGGTGGCTGTCCACAACGCCCTGGTGCTGCCCAGCGTACCGCCGGCCAGTCAATCGCGACGGGTGTTTGAGCGCGCGCTGATGGCCAGCCTCGCCGATACCTCGCAGTCGGCCAGCCTGGGCTTTACCCTGCTGGCCCTCAAGAATGCGGCCGCTGGTGTGCGCGAGCGACTTTCGCAAAGCCAATGGCAGACCATCGTGCAGGCGGAGCAGGACTTTGCGCTGCGCAGCGCGCAGGCGCTCGGCTCTCGCCAGCACGACCTGCATGGGCCGGGCTATTCGGTCAGCGAAACCTTGCGCACGCTGGAGGCGACCAGCCAGATGCTGGCGGCCATCACCGGAGCCCAGTCCGATCGGATGATGCGTGACGACGGCTGGCGTCTGCTGACCATAGGCCGTGATGTTGAACGCCTGGGCACCCTGGCCTCGGCCATGGCCAAGGGCCTGTCTACCGCGGCGGTCAATGGCAACGGAGGCTACCGGGCCTTGCTGGCTCTCTTTGACAGCACCATCACCTTCCAGTCGCGCTTTCAGCAGCGGCGCGACCTGAGCGCGCTGCTGGACCTGCTGGTGCTCGACACCGACAACCCCCGCTCGCTGGCCTGGGTGGTGCAGCGCCTGGGTCGGCGGGTCCGTCAATTGCATGAGCAGCACCAGGATTTAGCGCAGGCGCTGGCCGATACACCCTTGTGGGCCCTGGCCGCGGTCGAGCCGGGCAAGCCCGGGCCAGATACGGACGCCCTGACGCAGGCCTTGCAAGCGCTGGCTCAGCGCGCCTGGGCGATGTCAGAGCAGATCGGCCGTCGCCACTTCAGCCATGCGAGCGAAAACCGCAGCGTCGGTGCTTGAGGACTCCTGATGCTGCTCCAGGTCTTGCATGAAACCCGCTACGACTACAGCGCGCCGGTTGAAAACGCCCAGCATGTCAGCTGCCTGCGCCCCTTGGACGGTGCAGGCCAGCAGGTGCTCAGCCACGAACTGCAGATCAGCCCGGAGCCAGCACACCTGCGCAGCGTGCTTGATATCTACGGCAACAGCCGGAACTATTTTTCGCTGCGCAGCAGCCATGCAAGCCTGAAGGTCAGCGCCCGATCGCTGGTCCGCACGCAAGCCCAGCCTGACCTCAGCAAGCGAGCCAGCGCCGCCTGGGAGCTGCTGCGCCAGCACTGCCAGTACCAGGCCGGGGCGGACTGGGACGCGGCCATCGAATTTGCGTTTTCATCGCCCTGCGCCCCCCGGTCCGAGGCCTTCGCTGAATTTGCCCGACCCAGCTTTGTGCCGGGCCGCCCCATGGCAGAAGCCGGCTGGGACCTGATGGAGCGCATCCACCGGCTGATGCGTTACGAAAGCCACAGCACCGAGGTCAACACCCCGGCCTTACAGGCGCTTCGGCAGGGCAAAGGCGTGTGCCAGGACTTTGCGCATATTTTGGTGGCCTGCTGCCGCTCGATGGGCTTGCCGGCCCGCTATGTCAGCGGCTACATGCTGACGACGCCAGCGCCCGGCCAGCCGCGTCTGGTGGGCAGCGACGCCTCGCACGCCTGGGCCTCGGTGTACTGCCTGGCCGCCGAGCCGGCCAAAAAACTGGGGCCGCGCGACTGTGGCGAAGGCCCGGCCGGCTACTGGCTGGATCTGGACCCCACCAACAGGCGCATGCCCGGTGAAGACTATGTGACGGTGGCTTGCGGCCGCGACTTTTTGGACGTCTCGCCCCTGCGCGGCGTGATTCAGGGCGGCAGCAGCCACAGCCTGAGCGTGGCGGTGACGGTCTCACCGGTGGAACAGGAATCTGCGCCCTGAAGACCATTGGCTGGTCTGTTTCAGTGCCTGGCCCCGCCCGCTACGGGCCAGAATGTCCGGGTGAAATTTGAGCCCTCATGGACAGTCCCAGGACGATTCATTGCCAACTTGTAGTAAAAACTCGCACCCGCATCCATTTGCGTGTCGCGCCGCCTGGCGCGCCCATTCACAAAAATGAACCCCCACAAGGAGATGTTCCATGAGTCGTCGTGAATTCCTCACCAAGGGTGGCGCAGCCGCCGTCGCGGCCGGTGCTGCCAGCCTGTCGGCCCCCGCCATCGCCCAACAAACCGATGTCATTCGTTGGCGCTGCGCATCGAGCTTTCCCAAAGCGGTCGAAGTGCTGTTTGGCACCGCCGAGATGATCGCCCGCCGGGTCGGCCAGATCACTGGCGGCAAGTTCCAGATCAGCGTGCACGGTGCCGGCGAGATCGTGCCGCCGCTGCAGGTACTCGACGCGGTGGAAAAAGGCACCATCGAGTGCAACCACACGGCTCCCTACTATTTCATCGGCAAGGACCCGGCCTGGGCCATTGGCACCTGCGTGCCTTTCGGCCTCAATAGCCGCCAGCACAACGCCTGGTGGGTACACGGTGGCGGCGAAAAAATGTTCAATGACTTCAGCCGTGAGGTGGGAGTGATCAACATGCTGGCCGGCAACACCGGCTCGCAAATGGGCGGCTGGTTCAAAAAGGAGCTCAAGAGCCCCGCCGACCTCAAGGGCCTGAAATTTCGCACCGGCGGCATGGGCGGACAGGTGTTGACCAAGCTGGGCGTGGTCGCGCAGCAGTTGCCGGCCGGCGAGATTTATTCCGCCCTGGAAAAAGGCACCATCGATGCAGGTGAATTTACCGTGCCGGCCGATGACGAAAGGCTGAACCTGCAGAAGGTGGCCAAGTTCTACTACTACCCTGGCTGGAATGAGGGCGGCGCGGCACTGGGCTTCCAGGTCAACGCCAAGGCCTATGACGCCCTGCCCGAGGCCTATCGGTATGCTCTGCACGCAGCCACGGCCGAGGCCAACACCTGGTGTCAAGCACGCTACGACGCACTCAACCCCGTGGCCCTCAAAAGACTGGTTCAGGGTGGCGCGGTGCTGCGGGCCTTCCCGCAATCCATTCTGGAGGCCTGCTACAAGGCCAATGCAGAACTCATGGCTGAGGCCTCAGCCAAGAGTGCGCCGTTCAAGCGCATGTACGAGAGCATGATGGCATTCCAGCGCGACCAAGTGGCTTGGTTCAAGGTGGCCGAAGCCGGCTTCGACAACTTCATGAGCCGTCAAAAACTCTGAACGCCAACCGATCGCGTGAACGGGGCCTCCACAGTGGGGCCCCTTTTTCATGGGCGACTCAGAAGTCGAGCAAGCTCAGTCCGACGCTGAGCACGGTGCGCCGGAAGTTGTAGTCGCTCAGGCTGTCGCCATAACCGCTGAACAGCTGCGTGTGCAGGCGCAGGTCGCTTTGGCCGGTGCCCGAGCCCAGGGCCCTGAACCATTCCAGTCGCACCGAGCCGCGTCCACCCGTATGGAGGGCGTGGCGCACCGTCAAACTCAGGCCGTGGTCGCGGTTGACGGCCCAAGCCAGGCGCATCTCGCCGCGGCCCATGCCTTCGCTGACGCCCGGGTTGTCGTCGTCTTCGGCCCGCTCGGGCAGACGCTGCCAGAGCCGGGTGGTGAGCAACCAACGCTCGTTCATGTCAGCCCCGGCCATCAGGTAGACCCGGTTCCAGCTGCGCGACAGAGGCAGGCTCTGGCCGTTGGACTGATGCACCAGCCCCAAACCGGCGTAGCGCAGGCGCCAAGAGCCGGGCAGACTCAGCTCCAAGGGGTGAACGTACATCAGCTCGGGCTCATGGTCTGTGGCCCGAAATGGCCGCGACAGTTGGTCACTGAAAAGCTGCCAGTAGGACTGCTGGCTGTAGGCGAACCAGAGGGAGTCGACCCGCGCGGGATCCCCGTGGGTGAGCAGCCCCGATGCGATCTTGGTGCGCACAGACAGTTGCAGCCGCATTTCATGGTTGTTGTAGTCGGCGCTGCGGCTGGCGCCTCGACCGGCCGCCTGAGAGCTGGGCGCGCGGTTGACCCGATCGGATTGAACCAGCGAGACACTCAGGGGGCGGTAGCCGCGCAAACGAAAGGTGCCGCAATCAGTCTGCGGCTCCAACTCCCAAAACCGCGACCAGGCTCCACTGCGGCGGTCTCTGCAAGCAGCGTCGCGGGAGAACAGTCCAGGCTCGGGCTTGGCCTGGGCGCTGCTGCTATCCAGCGCAGGCCGCTCAGTAGCCACTGAGCCCGGCCCTGGGGCAGCCCCAACAGCCGGCTGGCGGCCCACCAGGCGGTCATAGCACGCCAGGCGCTGGCCGTCGTCAGCCACCGCCATGCAAGCAGTTAGATCAGCTTGCGCGCTAGCCAGGCCACAAGCCAAAAGCAGCAGCACGCTGCAAGCGAGGCTGACAGGCGCTTTTACCGCCCTTAAAAAGCACTGCGGCAAAGCCCGCTCACTTGCTCTTGAAGTAGTCGGCCGGGTCGGGTGCTGGCGGCTGCGCAGGCGCGGCGCCGGCCTCCCCGGAAGCGCCAGGCGTTGGGGTGTCGGCACTGGGCACCGGCGGCATTTCCTCGACCTGGATCTCCACCGCATTGACGTCGCCTGTCGGCCCTTTTTCGAGCATGCCGGTGACGATCTCGGGGAAGAAAATCAGCACCGCCACCAGCAACAATTGCAGCAGCACCCAGGGAATGGCGCCTATGTAAATGTCGCTGCTCTTGATAGAAGGCGGTGCAATGCCGCGCAGGTAGAACAGGGCGAAGCCAAAAGGCGGATGCATGAAGGAAGTCTGCATGTTCACGCAGATCAGCACCCCGAACCAGATCAAGTCTATGCCCAACTTGTTGGCCATGGGTACCAAGAGCGGCACCACGATGAAGGCAATCTCGAAAAAGTCGAGAAAGAAGGCCAGCACAAAGATCATGATGTTGACCACGATCAGGAAGGTCACCGCATCGTCGGCGCCGACAGCGGTAAACAGATGCTCGACCCAGATCGCGCCGTCGACGCCCTGGAACACCAGGGTAAAGACGGTCGCACCGATCAGGATAAAGATCACCATCACGGTGATCTCCATGGTCGACTCCATGCCCTCGCGCACCATGGCCCAGTTCAGGCGCCGGTGCAGGCCGGCCAGCACAATAGCGCCAACCACCCCCATCGCTCCGGCCTCGGTGGGCGTGGCCAGACCCACAAAAATCGTTCCCAGCACCACAAAGATCAGGACCGACGAAGGCAACACCCCCATCGCCACCTTGCGAGCCAGCACCCAGCCGCGCAGGGTACGGGCCTCAAGTGGCAGTGGCGGCATGGACTTGGGCTGAAGCAGCGACATCACAAAGATGAAGGCCACAAAAATCAGCACCTGGGCCACCGAGGGGCCGACCGCCCCAAGGTACATATCGCCCACCGACTTGCCCAATTGATCGGCCAGCACAATCAGAACCAGAGAGGGCGGGATCACTTGGGTGATGGTGCCCGAGGCGGCGATCACCCCGGTGGCCAAACGCGGGCTGTAACCGTAGCGCTGCATCACCGGCAAGGCGATCACCCCCATGGCGATCACTGAAGCGGCGACAGTGCCTGTGATCGCCCCCAAAATCGCGCCGACCATGATGACCGCATAAGCCAGGCCGCCAGGCAGGCCGCCGAACAGCTGGGCAAAACCTTCGAGCAGGTCCTCGGCCAGCCCGCTGCGTTCAAGGATCGCCCCCATCAGGGTGAAAAAGGGAATAGACAGCAGCAGCTCATTGGCCATGATGCCGAACACCCGGTAGGGCAGATTGGCCATGAACTGGTTCGGAAACAACCCCAGTTCAATCGCCACCAGGCCCGAGCTCAAGCCCAGAGCCGCCAGGGAAAAGGCCACCGGCAGGCCCAGCAGCAAAAACACCACCAGGGCGGCAAACATCGCAGGCGCCATGAAGTCAATCGGGTTCATGGCTACTGCAGGGGTCTTTCGTAGTGGCTGTCCAGGGCGATATCGCCGCGCAGGGCCGCCACCCTTTTGATGATCTCGGACAGGCCCTGCAGGCTGAGCAGGGCAAAGCCCACCGGCAGCAGCAACTTCACCGGCCAGCGGATCAGGCCACCCGCATTGGCCGAAACCTCGTTGATCTGCCAGGCCTCGACGAACCAGGGCCAGGAATAGATCACCATGAAATAGCAAAACGGCAGCAGGAAAAGCAGTAGGCCAGCCAGGTCCAGCCAGGCACGCTGGCGGTCGTTGAGCTTGGCGTAGATGATGTCGACACGGATATGGCCGTTCTTATTGAGCAGGTGCGGCGCCCCCAGAAGCACGGTGCCACCGAACATATACCACTGCAACTCCAGCCAGGCGTTGGACGACAAGTCCAGTGCATAGCGCGACATGGCGTTGCCTGCCGATACCAGCGCACAAATGAGCACCAGCCACAGAGCCACCACCGCGGCGAAGCGGCTGAGGCGATCAATCTGTCGGGCCAGGGCTAAGAGGGTTTTCACAAACAATAAGCGCAGCCCATGCTGCGGGAAATGCCATCAAGAGGCGGCTGCAAGCCGGGGACCGCAGCGATAAACGCCCAACTCACGGGCACAATGCAAGGAGAGATTTTAGCGAGGCGGGCAGGCGCCTCGGACGAAATTTTCTCCACGCCTGGCCCTGCTGTTTTCAACCATCAAATCTTAGAGACCACCATGCACCCTGTTTACGAAAAAATCCAGGCCCTTGACATCACGCTGCCAGCCCTGGCTGTACCAGCGGCGGCCTATGTGCCCTTTGTGCAGACTGGCTCGCTGATTTTCATCAGCGGTCACATCGCTAAAAAAGACGGCAAGGCCTGGGTTGGGCAGTTGGGCAAGACCATGGGCACCGACGAGGGTAAGCTGGCCGCGCGTGCGATCGCCATCGACCTTTTGGGCACCTTGCAGGCTGCGCTGCAAGCCCAGGGCAAAGATCTGGGCAGCGTCAAACGCATCGTTAAGGTCATGAGCCTGGTCAATTCCACCGCCGACTTCACCGAGCAGCACTTGGTCACCAATGGCTGCAGCGAGTTG
>CANHGF010000104.1 GCA_947460065.1 Comamonadaceae bacterium | reverse complement strand
CCCACACACTCCTTCGGTCGATACCAAAGACCAGGCGCTGTCTGCGCAAGCTCAGCTCAGCCGCAGCACTGATGCAAAATCAGGCGCATCGGACACCCCATGCTCAGCCTCTCCCGCTTTCGACCCCGCCTGCTCGACGCCTTGCAGGATTACAACCGCGAACGCCTGTGGCGCGATATGGGCGCAGGACTGACGGTGGGCATCGTGGCGCTGCCGCTGGCCATGGCCTTTGCCATGGCTTCAGGCTTTAGCCCGCAGGCAGGCATCTGGACGGCCATCATCGGTGGTGCGCTGGTCGCTGGCCTGGGCGGCTCGGCGGTCCAAATCGCCGGGCCGGCCGGCGCCTTCATCGTGGTCGTGTACGGCATCGTCGAGCGCCACGGCATGGCCAATTTGCTGATCAGCACCGTCATGGCCGGCCTGCTGCTGTGCCTGATGGGCCTGTTCAAGCTGGGCGCGCTGGTGCGATTTGTGCCGGTGAGCATCGTGATCGGCTTTACCAACGGCATTGCGGTGCTGATCGCGCTGTCTCAGCTCAAGGATTTTCTGGGGCTGAGCATCGAGCGCATGCCGGCTGAGTTTTTTGCACAGTGGGCTGCCTTGGCCTCGCACTGGCACACCCTGAACCCCAGCGCACTGGCCCTGGCCCTGAGCTGCCTGGTCGGCCTGTTTCTCTGGCCCAGGCTCTTTGGCACCAAGGAGCGCAGCGGCCTGGCCCAAGACCTCCTGCGCAAGAACCCTTCACTGGAAGCGCTGCAACTGCACCAGGCCAGCCGGGTCGCAGCCCGACTGCCCGGGCCCATCGTGGCGCTGATCAGCCTGAGCCTGATCAGCCACTGGCTGGCGCTGCCGGTAGAGACCATAGGCTCGCGTTTTGGCGGCATTCCGCAATCGCTGCCCACCTGGCAGCTGCCGGCGTTTTCCTGGCAGTCGGTGCAACACCTGCTGGTGCCCACGCTGACACTGGCCCTGCTGGGCGCCATCGAATCTCTGCTGTGCGCCAGGGTGGCCGACCAGATTGCCGGCCTGCCCCGGCACGACGCCAACCAGGAGCTGATGGCCCAGGGCGTGGCCAATATGGTCACGCCCTTCATCGGCGGCCTGCCGGTGACCGGCACGATTGCGCGCACCGTCACCAACGTACGCGCCGGTGCCAGCTCGCCGGTGGCGGGGCTGGTGCACAGCGTGAGCCTGGTGCTGATTGTGTTGCTGGCCGCGCCTTTGGCTGCTCATGTGCCGCTGGCGGTCTTGGCCGGGGTGTTGATGTCGGTTGCGCTGAACATGGGCGACTGGCCGGCATTTGCCGGGCTGCGCACACAAAGCCGCCACCATGCGGCGCTGATGCTGGGCACCTTTGTGCTGACCGTGGTGTTTGACCTGACGGTGGCGCTGGAGGTCGCTCTGGTGCTGGCCTGCATTCTCTTTGTGCAGCGCATGGGCAGCCTGTTCAGGGTTGAGCTCAAGCCCCAGGCCGGGCCAGTGCTGGACTGCGCGTTGCACGGTGCCCTGTTTTTCGGGGCAGTGGCCAAGCTCGACCCCCTGCTCAGTCGGGTGGAGGCCGCATCTGAGGCCACGGTGCTGCACCTGGACATGACACAACTGCACGCGCTCGACCTGTCGGGCCTGGAGGCGCTCGAGCAGGTCCGCCGCGCCCTCGAGCAGCGGAGGGGGCGCATCGAATTGAGCGGCCTGCACGGCGAGCCGCTGGCCGTCATGACCCAGGCCGGCTGGTTGCAGAATGGCTCGCTGGCGAGTCCTCCGCTTGGACCCTCCTGATCGGCGGGGAAATTTGGCGCCCCATCAAGCGCAGCATCGCCGCGAGGGCGCGGCTCCCACACCCACCGCCATCGCCGCTAGGGGTGGGAGGGCCGCCCTCGGACCGATGGGCTTTGTCGAAGCCGACTGCCTGCGCAAACACCGGGGCATGCGGACAGGCGCTCCTAATCGAGTTGAAGGCGCAGCAGGCGCCAGCGCCTAAAATGCTGCTTTTACTGAGATTGCCCGCGCCATGCCCATCTTCCGCCGTCCCGACTACACCTCAGGCATCACCAACTTCATCGAGCAGCTCAAGGCCAGTGAGCCCGATCTGGAGGCGCGCCAGCGCCAGGGGCGCTCGATCTGGTGGGAGCGGCCGGTCGACCGAACTGACCAGCTGGAGTTCGCACAGGCCCGGGTTCGGCAAAAGGGCTATGTGTATCAAACCACCGGTCACCCCAATAGCCAGTAATTGACGGCTCACACCGCGCATAGCGCATACCCCGAACCGCCCAGACTGCCGGCTGCATCTTGAACGTCGATCCGTCCCCGGGGCTGCTGCCCGCTGACAGCCCTGCGAGCGCGGCCCAGGCCGAGCTGCCCATGGCCCTGCCCGTGCCGGTCCAGGCGCGCGCCGAGGACACCCATGGCCCGGTGATTCCGGCCATGCCTGAGGTGGTGGACCAAGTCGCGCTGGCCCGGCTCTACGGCGAGCCCCTGTTTGCGCTGCCGCAGGACCTTTACATCCCGCCCGACGCGCTGCAGGTCTTCCTGGAGGCCTTTGAGGGCCCGCTGGACCTGCTGCTCTACCTGATCCGCAAGCAAAACTTCAACATCCTCGACATCCCCATGGCGGCAGTCACCCGCCAGTACCTGAGCTATGTCGATGAGATCCGCACAACCCATCTGGAGTTGGCGGCCGAGTACCTACTGATGGCCGCGATGCTGATCGAGATCAAGTCGCGCATGCTGCTGCCGCCCAAAAAGACGGCCGAAGGTCAGGAGGCGGAAGATCCGCGTGCAGAGTTGGTGCGCCGTCTGCTCGAGTACGAGCAGATGAAGCTGGCCGCCCAGCGCCTGAGCGATGTGCCGCAACTCGGGCGCGACATCGTGCGCGCCCAGGTTTATGTGGAGCAGGCCTTGCAGCCGCGCTTTCCAGACGTGCATCTGGTCGACCTGCAGCAGGCCTGGCGCGACATCGTTAAGCGCGCCAAATTGGTACAGCACCATGTGATCAGCCGCGAGCAGCTGAGCGTGCGCGAACACATGAGCATTGTGCTGCGTACCTTGCAAGGACGGCGTTTCGTCGAATTTGAGAATCTATTCGATACCTCGCGCGGCATGCCGGTTTTGGTGGTGACCTTCATCGCCCTGCTCGAGCTGGCCAAGGAGGGCCTGGTCGATGTCACGCAGGCCGAAGCCTTTGCGCCCATCTATGTGCGACTGGCTTATACGCCGGCCTGAGCCCGCACCCGCCGCAGGGGCAAGACACTGGATCACAAGCGCCCCGCTGTATAAACTGTCTTCCCCCTGACTTGAAGACGCCGCCACCGTGAACGAAGCCCCCTCCAACCCGTCCTCCCCCTACGGCACCCTGCCCCCCGCGAGCGTGCCCGCTTCGCGCCGCCCGGTGAGCCTGCCGCGCCTGCGGGAAATGCATGCCAGCGGCGAGAAGATCGTGATGCTCACCGCCTACGACGCCACTTTTGCGGCGGTGGCCGACGCTGCCGGGGTGGAGACGATTTTGGTGGGCGACTCGCTGGGCATGGTCTGCCAGGGCCTGAGCAGCACGGTGGGCGTGAGCCTGGAGACCATGCGCTACCACACCGAGAGCGTGGTGCGCGGCCTGCGCCGGGTGCAGGGCACCGCCTGGGTGATCGGCGACCTGCCCTTTGGCACTTATCACGAGTCACGCGAGCAGGCCTTGCGCAGCGCGGCGGTGCTGATGCAGGCCGGCGCGCACATGGTCAAGCTCGAAGGCGGCGGCTGGACCGCCGAGACCGTGCGCTTTCTGGTCGAGCGCGGCATTCCGGTGTGTGCGCATCTGGGCCTGACGCCGCAGACGGTACACGCCCTGGGCGGCTACCGGGTGCAGGGCAAGGGCGACGATGCAGCGGCCACCCTCAAACGCCACGCCCATGAACTGCAGGACGCGGGCGCAGCCATGCTGGTGCTGGAGATGGTGCCAGCCCGCCTGTCGGCCGAACTCACCGGCGAGCTCAAGCGCTGTGCCACTATAGGCATAGGCGCGGGCAGGGGTACGGCTGGCCAGGTGCTGGTGATGCACGACATGCTGGGCGTCAACCTGGGCAAGAACCCAAAGTTTGTGCGCAACTTCATGGAAGGCGCCAGCGGCGTGCGCGATGCCATTCAGGCGTATGTCAAAGCGGTCAAGGATGGCAGCTTTCCCGTAGATGACACCCACGGCTGGTGAGGCCCTGGGCGCAAGGTACAGTCTGCACATCGTCCACGAGCGCCTGATGGCGCCCATGCGCAGACCCCAGACATGTTGATCGTTCACACCCTTGCCGATTTGCGCGCAGCGCTGTCAGGCAGCCACAAGCCGGCCTTTGTGGCCACCATGGGCAATTTGCACCAGGGCCATCTTGATCTGGTCCAGCAGGCTCGGGCCCTGGGTGACATGACGGTGGCCAGCATCTTCGTCAATCGCCTGCAGTTTGCGCCGCACGAAGACTTTGACAGCTACCCGCGCACCCTCAGTGAGGACGCAGCGCAGCTCAAAGCCACAGGCTGCCAGGTGCTGTTCGCGCCCGCCGAAGCCGAGCTCTACCCGCAGCCACAGACCTTCAAGGTGCTGCCCGACCCATCATTGGCCGATATTTTGGAGGGGTATTTCCGGCCCGGCTTTTTCACCGGGGTCTGCACCGTGGTGATGAAGCTGTTCCAGGCGGTGTTTGCCGGCAAAGCAGCGGGCGTGGCCCTGTTTGGCATGAAGGACTACCAGCAGCAGTTGGTGATCCGGCATATGGTGCGCCAGTTTGCCCTGCCCATCGAGATCGTCACCGCCCCCACGCGCAGGGCTGATGACGGTCTGGCCTTGTCTTCTCGTAACGGCTACCTCAGTGCAGAACATCGCATCGAGGCGGTGGCCCTGTCTCGCGCGCTGCAGCAACTGGCCCTGCAAGCACAGCAGGCCGCAGCCGAGGCCCTGCCGGCACTGGAAGCACAGGCCCTGCAAGCCCTGAACGCGCGGGGCTGGCAAAGCGACTACCTGACGGTGCGCCGCCGCACCGATTTGCTGGCGCCTGAGGGCGCTCTGGCTGGCCAGGCGCTGGTGGCCCTGGGGGCAGCGCGCCTGGGCAAGACCCGCCTGATCGATAACCTCGAGTTCTGAGCCTCACAAAGAATCGGCAATCGGGCTCAGCCGTGAGCTTGGTTTGCGTCTTGGCCAAGGGCGGGGTCTACCCTGATCGGATCAACCCCTAAAGACAAAGGCTTAGCGCCAAGGCTATAAATCGGCCTTTGTTGGAGATTTGATTCGTGCAATTCGTGCAGCTGGTGATCAGCGGCGTCGCCTTGGGCTGCATCTACGGGCTGATCGCCCTGGGTTTCGTGCTCATCTACAAGGCCACCGAAACCGTGAGCTTCGCTCAGGGCGAGCTCATGATGCTGGGCGCCTTTGGCGGCCTGGTGTGCATGACGGTCCTGGGCTTTCCCTTCTGGCTGGCGGTGCTGGCGGCCATGGCCGGCATGGCGCTGTTCGGCCTGCTGCTCGAGCGAGCGCTGATCCGGCCCATCCTGGGGCAGCCTGCGTTTTCCATCGTCATGCTCACCATCGGGGTGGGCTATGTGGCACGCGGGCTGATCACCATGCTGCCCGGCTTCGGCACCGACACCCATGTGCTGCCAGTTCCCTACAAAGACCAGCTGCTGCAGGCTGGCGGCCTGATCGTTCCCATGGAACAACTCATGGTGATGGTGCTGACCGCCGTGCTCAGTGCGCTGCTGTTTGCCCTGTTTCGCTACACCAAGCTGGGCATTGCCATGCAAGCGTCCTCACAAAACCAGCTGGCGGCCTACTACATGGGCATTCCGGTGCAGCGGCTCAATGGCCTGGTCTGGGCGCTGGCCGCGGTCATGGCCGCCATTGCCGGCTTGCTGCTGGCCCCCATCACCTTTGTGCATGCCAATATGGGCTTCATCGGCCTCAAGGCCTTTCCAGCGGCGGTCGTCGGCGGCTTTACCAGCCTGCCCGGCGCCCTGGTGGGCGGCATCATCATCGGTGTGGTCGAATCGCTGGCCGGCTTTTACCTGCCCGAAGGCTTCAAGGACATCGCCGCCTATGTGGTGGTGCTGGTCATGCTGATGGTCAAACCCAATGGCCTGTTTGGCGAACGCCTGAGCAAAAAGGTATGAGCCACCCCGTCCTGCTGGAGACCCGCTGAGCCATGCGCTTTATCTTCAAGACCAGCTATGCGCAGGACCTGAGCCTGGCCAAGCACGAAGGCCATCGCTTCTGGTATGGCCTGCTGGGCCTGCTGCTGCTGGCCGCGCCCTGGCTGCTGTCGGAATACCTGCTGGCGCAGTTGACCTTTATCCTGATCTATTCGGTGGTCGGTCTTGGCCTGATGATGCTGGCCGGCTTTACCGGCCTGTTTTCCATCGGCCACGCGGCCTTCCTGGGCGTGGGCGCGTATACCCAAGCCGTGCTCACCAACATGGGCTGGCCCTTCCCGCTGGCCATGGCTGCAGCCGGCCTGCTGTCGGCTGCGGTCGGGGTGGTGGTGGGCCTGCCGGCGCTGCGGGTCAAAGGCATCTACCTGGGCATTGCCACGCTGTCATTTGGTTTCATCGTTGAAGAGGTGTTTGCGCGCTGGGAGAGCGTGACCGGCGGCAACACCGGCAAGACGGTGAGCGCGCCGCAGATGTTTGGCTGGGTCGCCGATACCGGCAGCTCGTTTTACTTTGTCTGCCTGGTGGTCACGGTGCTGGCCACGCTGGCCTGCCTGAACCTGCTGCGCTCGCCCACCGGCCGCGCTTTTGTGGCCATCCGCGACTCTGAAATCTCAGCCCAGAGCATGGGCATACACCTGGCCTACTACAAGACCCTGAGCTTTGCCTTTTCGGCCGCGCTGGCCGGCATAGGCGGGGCCCTGTACGCGCACCAGATCCGCTTTCTCACCCCCGATCAGTTCAACATCATCCAGTCGATCGACCTGCTGCTGATGGTGGTCATTGGAGGCCTGGGCTTCATTCACGGTGTTTTTCTCGGCGCTATCTTTCTCATTGGCCTGCCGCAGGCGATCTCGGTGGTCAAAGACTTCCTGCCCGAGGCCATAGGCGGCGCGCCGGGTCTCAAAGCCGTGGTCTACGGCGCGGTACTGGTGGCTTTTGTGCTGTTTGAGCCCATGGGCCTGTATGGCCGTTGGCTCAAGATCCGTGCCTATCTGCAACTGTTCCCCTTCTACCGCCAGGGCATGTTCAAGCGGCAGAAGTCCTTCCAGAAATCGGACCGCCTCAAATGATGTCCCGCCCCCATAGCCCCTGCGGAGGGCGGCCGTGAGCGCCCCGCTGCTGAAAGCGCAGGGCCTGAGCGTGCGCTTTGGCGGCGTGCTGGCCGTCAATGACGTGAGCTTTGAGGTGCAAGCCGGCGAGGTATTCACCTTGATCGGGCCCAATGGCGCAGGCAAGACCACGGTGTTCAACCTGATCAGCCGCATCTACACCCCCACCAGCGGCAGCATCAGCTACAGCGGCCCGCAGGGCCCGATGACGCTGACCGACATGCCGGCCCACCAGGTGGCCGGTGCAGGCATTGCCCGCACCTTCCAGAATATCGAGCTATTCGAGCATGCGAGCGTGCTGCACAACCTGCTGATCGGCTGCCACACCCACCGACAGAGCAAGCCCTGGCATGACCTGCTGTTCACCCCCCGGGTCCGGCAGGCCGAACTGCGCGCACGCGAGCAGGCTGAAAAGGTGATCGAGTTTCTCGATCTGCAGCATCACCGTGACAGCCTGGTCGCTGGCCTGCCCT
>CANHGF010000103.1 GCA_947460065.1 Comamonadaceae bacterium | reverse complement strand
CGCCACCTTCGGTCGTGGCGGTCATTCCAGACTCATCCTGTCGGCGCTATCGCCCCAGGGGCGCTTGCTGGCCTTCGACAAGGACCCGCAGGCGGTGGCCGAGGGCCAGCGGCTGGCGGCGCAGGATTCGCGCTTTTCGATTCGTCACGCTGGCTTTGCACAACTGGCCGACATGCCGGCCGCCAGCTGCGACGGACTGCTGATGGATCTGGGTGTGAGTTCGCCGCAGATCGACGACCCCAGCCGGGGCTTTTCATTCCGGCGCGATGGCCCGCTCGATATGCGCATGGACAGCAGCTCGGGGCTGACGGTGGCGCAGTGGCTGGCGCAGGCGCCCGTGCAGGAAATAACGGAGGTCATCCGTGATTACGGCGAAGAACGGTTTGCTGGGCCGATTGCAAAGGCGATTGATCGTCATCGCGGCCAGCACGGGCCCCTGGCCAGCACCGCAGAGCTGGCCCAGGTCGTGGCTGGCGCGGTCAAGACCCGCGAGCCTGGCAAGGACCCCGCCACGCGCACCTTCCAAGCTTTTCGGATTTTCATCAATGCCGAGCTTGAAGAGCTGCGGCAGGCGTTAGAGGCATCGCTGCATGTGCTCAAGCCTCAAGGTCGTTTGGTTGTGATCAGCTTTCACTCGCTCGAAGATCGCATCGTCAAGCAGTTCATGGCCGGCCATGCGCGCCAGGTCTATGACCGCCGCGCGCCCATGGCTGCGCCCCAGCCCATGAAGCTTGAGCTGGGCCCTCGCCTCATGCCGTCTACCGCCGAGATCGCTGCCAACCCGCGTGCGCGCAGCGCCGTCATGCGGGTGGCCCAACGCACCGAGGCGGCCTGATGCGCACCAACCTCCTGCTCACGCTGGCGGTCATGGCCACCGCGCTCTATCTGGTGCATGTGCAGTACGAGTCGCGGCGCTTGTATGTGGAACTGGAAAAGGCCAATGCCCAGGCGCGCAAGCTCGAGGTCGCGCATGAGAGCCTGCAGGCCGAAAAGCGCGCGCAGGCCACGCCCTTGCGGGTCGAGCGCCTGGCCAAGGACAGACTGCAGATGCACTCGGTCACGCCGGCCATCACCCAGTATGTGACGCTGCCTGATGCGGCTGCCGGGGTCAAGCCATGAGCAAGAGCGTGCGCTACAGCGCCAGCCCGCTGCTGGCCAGTCCCACCCCGGTCTGGCGCAGCAAGCTCATCGTCGCTGGCATTGCCTTGGGTTTTGCCATTCTGGCCGGCCGCGCCGCTTATGTGCAGGTGCTGGGCAATGATTTCTACCAGAAGCAGGGCGAGGTACGCTTTGCCCGGACGCTGGAGCTGCCGGCCAGCCGCGGCCGCATCATGGACCGCAACGGCCAGGTGCTGGCCTACAACGTGCCTGCGCCCAGCTTGTGGGCGATCCCCGAGGATGTGCAGGCCAGCCCCGAGCAACTGGCCGAACTGGCGCGTTTGCTCGAGATGCCGCTGGCCGATCTCAAGCAGCGTCTGTCCGATGACGACAAGACCTTTGTCTGGCTCAAGCGCCAGGTCGATGATGCGGTGGCCAAGAAAATCGCCGAGCTGGGCATCAAAGGCATCTACCAGCGCAGCGGCTACAAACGCCAGTACCCTGACGGCGAGGCTGCTGCGCATGTGGTGGGTTTTGCCAATGTTGAAAACCTCGGTCAAGAAGGGGTGGAGCTGGCCTTTGAAAAGCAGCTGGCCGGCCAGAGCGGCTCGCGCCGCGTCATCAAGGACCGTTTTGGCCGGGTGGTCGAGGATGTGCGCGAGCAGGTACCGCCGGTCGACGGCCGCGATCTGCAGCTGTCCATCGACTCTAAGGTGCAGTTTTTTGCCTACCAGAAGCTGCGCGATGCGGTGCTGGAAAACAAGGCCAAGGCCGGCAGCGTGGTGGTGCTCGATGCGTACAGTGGTGAGATTCTGGCGCTGGCCAACTATCCGAGCTACACGCCCGACCGGCGGGTCAATCTGAGCGGCGCGCAGTTGCGCAACCGGGCCCTGACCGATACCTTCGAGCCTGGCTCCACCATGAAGGCCTTCGCGGTGGCCGCCGCCCTTGAAAAAGGCCTGGTTCAGCCCGAGACCATGATTCAGACCGCACCCGGCCGCTTGACCCTGGGTGGGGCGACCATCAGCGATGCGCACCCTCAGGGCTTGCTGTCGGTGGCGCAGGTGATCCAGAAGTCCAGCAATGTGGGCACGGTCAAGATGGCCATGCAGTTGCAGCCGCGCGAGATGTGGGAGTCCTATGCCCAGCTGGGCTTCGGACAGAAGCCGCAACTGCCATTCCCGGGTGCGGTCAGCGGGCGACTGCGACCCTACAAGACCTGGCGGCCGATCGAGCAGGCCACCATGAGTTATGGCTATGGGCTGTCGGTCTCGCTCTTCCAACTCGCCCATGCCTATACCGTTTTCGCCCGTGACGGAGATCTTGCACCGGCCAGCCTGCTCAAGACCAGCGAGCCGGTGGCTGGGGTGCGGGTGTTCAGCCAGAAAAACGCATTGGCCATGCGCCAGATGTTGCACTTGGTGACGCAGCCTGGCGGTACCGCCCAGAAGGCGCAGACCATAGGCTACTCGGTCGGCGGCAAGACCGGCACCACCCATAAGCAGGAGGGCAAGGGCTACTCCGACAAGAAATACCGCGGCTTCTTTGTCGGTCTGGCCCCAGTGGAAAAGCCCCGCATCGTGGTGGCGGTGATGATCGACGAGCCCAGTAACGGCCGCTACTACGGCGGCGATGTGGCCGCTCCGGTGTTTGCCGAGACGGTGCAGCAGACGCTGCGCATGATGGGCCTGCCGCCCGATGTGGCGGTCAAGCCGCAGATCATCGCCAAGGCGGTGGAGGAATCGATGTGAGCACGCAGCTGCACACGCCTGAGCAGGCGGTCGATTGGCTGCGCCTGCGCACCTTGGGCACCCTGTGTGCCGACAGCCGCCGACTGCGTGCCGGCGACGCTTTCCTGGCCTGGCCCGGTGCGGTCACCGACGCGCGTACCTATGTGCCGGCGGCACTGTCCGTTGGTGCCACAGCCTGCCTGATGGAGCACGAGGATAGCGCTGCGCTGGGGCTGGACATGGACGATGCGCGCCTGGCCAGCTATGCGGGCCTGAAGGCGGCTAGCGGGCCGATCGCTGCGGCCTTTTTCGGCCAGCCCAGCGCGTCCATGCAACTGGTCGCGGTTACCGGCACCAATGGCAAGACCAGCACCGCCTGGTGGCTGGCGCAAGCCCTGTCGGCAGCCGGCCGGCGCTGCGCGGTGGTGGGCACCTTGGGCATAGGCGAGCCGGCGCGTCTCGATGCCAACGGACTGACCACGCCCGACCCAGTGCTGCTGCACCAGCAACTGCGCCGTCTGCACGACGAGGGCTGTGTGGCCTGCGCCATGGAGGCCTCCTCCATCGGGCTGGCCGAAGCCCGGCTCGAGGGGCTGCAGATTCGTAGCGCTGTTTTCACCAACTTCACCCAGGACCATCTGGACTACCACGGCAGCATGCAGGCCTACTGGCAGGCCAAGGTCGGCCTGTTTGACTGGCCCGGACTGGCGGCGGCGGTGATCAACATCGACGATCCGCGGGGCGCTGAGCTCGCCTCTACCCTGGCCGAGCGCAGTGCTCTGGATCTGTGGACCGTCTCCTGTGAAGGGCCGGCGCGGCTGCGCGCCCAGGCCTTGCGCGTGACCGAGGTCGGCACTGTGTTTGAGCTCTGCGAAGCGGGCCAGGCGCCGGTCGAGGTGCAGGCGCCGGTGGCCGGGCGTTTCAATGTGAGTAACCTGCTGGGGGTCTTGGCCGCCCTGCGCAGCCTGGGCCTGACCCTCAATGAGGCGGCGGCAGCCTGCGCTGCACTGACCGCGGTGCCCGGGCGCATGGATTCCATGGGTGGCAGCGGCGAGCCCCTGGTGGTCATCGACTATGCCCACACCCCCGATGCTCTTGAGCAGACCCTGCAGGCACTGCGGCCGGTGGCCCAGCAGCGCGGCGGCCAGTTGTGGGCGGTGTTTGGCTGCGGCGGTGACCGTGACCGCAGCAAACGCCCGCTGATGGCAGCGGTCGCCGAGCGCGCTGCCGATCGCCTGGTGCTGACCAGTGACAACCCGCGCAGCGAAGTGCCCGAAGGCATTGTCCAGGCCATGCTGGCTGGCCTTGAGCAGGCGGCGCGCGCCCAGGTTGAAATCGACCGCGCGCGCGCCATTGCGCTGGCGCTGTCGCAGGCCGGTGCGGCCGATGTGGTGCTGGTGGCCGGCAAGGGCCATGAGCAATACCAGGAAGTGCGCGGCCAGCGGCTGCCGTTCTCAGACCACCAGCAGGCCCAGCAGGCTTTGCAGGCACGTCGGCGCGGCTCGGAGGTGGCGGCATGATGAGTCTGGCCCAGGCTCAGGCCCTGCTGCCTGGCTCGCAGTTGGTCGGTGACCCCGGCGTGCTGATCGAGCGGGTGCACAGCGACAGCCGCAGCCTGCGGGCGGGCGACCTGTTCATCGCCCTGCGCGGTGAGCGTTTTGATGCGCATGAATTTCTGACGCAGGCCGCTGCCGCGGGCGCGGTGGCGGTGCTGGCCGAACGCGGTCTGGCCGAGGCGCATCTGCCCGGCCTGCTGGTGGACGACAGCCGCCAGGGCCTGGCTGAGCTGGCCGCAGGCTGGCGCCAGACGTTTGCGGGTCCCTTGATCGGGGTGACTGGCAGCAATGGCAAAACCACGGTGACGCAAATGACGGCGGCCATCTTGCGCGCCCATCTGGGCGATGATGCGCTGGCCACCCAGGGCAACTTCAACAACGACATTGGCGTGCCGCTGACGCTGCTGCGCCTGCGCCCCAACCATCGCATGGCGGTGCTCGAGTTGGGCATGAACCACCCGGGCGAGATCGCTCAACTCGCGCGCATCGCCCGCCCCACCGTGGGGCTGGTCAACAACGCGCAGCGCGAGCACCAGGAATTCATGGCCTCGGTGGAGGCGGTGGCGCAGGAAAACGGCGCGGTGATCCGCAGCCTGCCCGCCGATGGCGTGGCGGTGTTTCCTGCGGACGATGCCTACACCGGTTTATGGCGCGAACTAGCCGGCCGGCGCCGCTGCATCAGCTTCGCTCTGGACGTACCCGCCGATGTGCGCGCGCAGGCACACTGGCTGGGCGCGCATTGGCAGGTCGATGCGCAGACACCTGAAGGTGCGCTTGCCTTCACCCTGAGGGTGGCCGGACGGCACAACGTGAAAAACGCGCTGGCGGCCATCGCCTGTGCGCAGGCTGCCGGTGTGCCGCTGGCGGCCATGGTGCAGGGCTTGTCGAACTTCGAGCCGGTCCAGGGCCGCTCGCGCGCCCGCAGCCTGCGGCTGCCGGCTCAGCAGGCACTGGTGCTGGTCGATGACAGCTACAACGCCAACCCGGATTCGGTACGGGCGGCTATCGAGGTGATGCGCGATTTGCCTGGACCTCACCTGCTGGTGCTGGGCGATATGGGCGAAGTCGGTGACCAGGGGCCCACTTTCCATGCCGAGGTCGGCGCCTATGCCAGCGCGCGTGGCATTGAGCAACTGTGGTGCAGTGGCCCCCTGATGCGCCATGCTGCGCAGGCCTTCCCGGGGGCTCGGCATTTCGAGCGGGTCGAGGACCTGCTGGCCGCGCTGGCGCCGGCCCTGCCCGGCTGCGCCAGCGTGCTGGTCAAGGGCTCGCGCTTCATGCGCATGGAGCGGGTGGTGCAGGCCATCGAGGCGCAGGCCGCAGCCCAAGCTGCTGTTGAGGAGCCCACATGCTGATCTGGCTGGCCCAGTGGCTGCAAAGCCTGTCGCCCGAATTGAGTTTCTTCCGGGTCTTCCAGTACCTGACCTTCAGGGCAGTGATGGCGGCCATGACGGCGCTGCTGATTGGTCTGCTGGCCGGTCCCTGGGTGATCTCGCGCTTGACGGCGCTCAAGATCGGGCAGCCGGTGCGTGGTTATGGCCTGCAGTCCCATCTGGTCAAGAGTGGCACCCCGACCATGGGCGGCGTGCTGATTTTGCTGTCGATCGCCATCGCCACTCTGTTGTGGTTCGACTGGTCTAACCGCTTCGTCTGGATCGTGCTGGTGGTGACCTTGGGTTTTGGCGCCATCGGCTGGGCCGACGATTGGCGCAAGGTGGTGCGCAAGGACCCCGAGGGCATGCCTTCGCGCGAAAAATACCTCTGGCAGTCGCTGATCGGTCTGATCGCCGCGCTCTACCTGGTGTTCAGCATTTCGGAAAGCTCGAACTTGAAGGTGCTGGAGTTGTTCCTGAACTGGGTGCGCTCTGGCTTTGACGTGAACCTGCCGCCCAAGGCCGGACTGATGCTGCCCTTTTTCAAAGAGGTCAGCTATCCGCTGGGCGTGTTCGGTTTCGTCATCCTGACCTATCTGGTCATCGTCGGATCGAGCAATGCGGTCAATCTGACCGATGGCCTGGACGGGCTGGCCATCATGCCGGTGGTGATGGTGGGCTCGGCCCTGGGCGTGTTCGCCTATGTGACCGGCAGCTCGGTTTACGCCAAGTATCTTTTCCTGCCCTACATTCCCGGCGCGGGCGAGCTGCTGATTTTTTGCGCCGCCATGGCTGGCGCCGGCCTGGCTTTCCTTTGGTTCAACACGCATCCCGCGCAGGTCTTCATGGGCGATGTGGGTGCGCTGGCTCTAGGCGCTGCGCTGGGCACGATCGCGATCATCGTGCGGCAGGAAATTGTGCTGGCCATCATGGGCGGCATTTTTGTGGTCGAGGCGCTGTCGGTGATGGCGCAGGTGACCTATTTCAAATACACCAAGAAGAAATACGGCGAGGGCCGGCGCATTTTGAAGATGGCGCCCTTGCATCACCATTTTGAAAAGAGCGGCTGGAAGGAAACGCAGGTGGTCGTGCGTTTCTGGATCATCACCATGCTGCTGTGTCTGGTGGGTCTGTCTACCCTGAAACTGCGATGAAAAGCCTGCAAGACAAGCATGTGCTGGTGCTCGGGCTGGGCCTGTCGGGGCTGTCCGTGGCGTGCTGGTGCCTGCGTTGCGGTGCGCAGGTGACGGTGGCCGACACCCGCGAGGCGCCGCCACAGCTGGCGGCCTTGCGCGTGCTGGCTCCCGAGGCGCGCTTTATCAGCGGCGCCTTCAGCGCAGAACTGGTGCGGGGCCAGCAGGCGGTGTTCAAGAGCCCCGGCCTGTCGCCGGCTGAAATCGCCCCGGTGGTCGACGCTGCGCGGGCCATCGGCCTGCATGTGGGCAATGAACTCACGCTGTTCGGGCAGGCCTTGGCCGACTTGGCTGAGCCTACGCAGATCGAGTCGTCCGAGCTCCAACCGCCGCCGGTTCAGCAGGTGCCGGTGCATGAGGCGCCGGTTGCTGACATTCAGGCAGGGCCGGCCGTGCCAGAGCAGATCGCACAGACCGAAGCACCTGAGGAAGCCGTGCTCGATGAGGCCGCCTTGGCGGCTGAGGAGCCGCTTGAGGCGGCTGCAGAACAGACCGCCGATGCGCCCGTGCTGGAGCCGCCTCCTGCAGCGCCTGCGGGCTATCGGCCCAAGATTTTGGCCATCACCGGCACCAACGGCAAGACCACGGTGACCACGCTCACCGGCTTGCTGGTCGAGCGGGCCGGCAAATCGAGGGCGGTGGCCGGCAACATCGGGCCCACCCTGCTCGATACCCTGACGGGTGCGCTGGATGCCGACCGCCTGCCCGAGGTCTGGGTGCTGGAGTTGTCGAGTTTTCAGCTCGATGAGGTCAGCGACTTTGAAGCTAGCGCTGCCACGGTACTCAATATCACCCAGGATCACCTGGACTGGCACGGCACCCT